>CAXEKM010000068.1:0-3418 GCA_963996645.1 uncultured Marinoscillum sp. | reverse complement strand
TGAGGATGCAACATTCCCTCCAGCAGACTGGACTGTAATAGATAATGAAGGTTTTGGTGTAGAGTGGTTATTTGCTGCTGATTATGGTGAAGGAAACTATGCTGGGACTGGTGAGGCTGCAACAGTAAGTAGTGATGCAGCAGGATTTGTAGATTACGACACTGAACTGATCACTCCATTTATTTCTACAGATGGATTCAAGAATGTAGCTGTTCAATATAATGCCAACTACAATAACTACAGCACAGATATTTTGGATGTGGATATTCAATTGGCAGGTGATTCAAGTTGGACGAATGTGTTGAGATGGGAAGAAGATCATGGTAGTCTATTTGCTGGCCCAGGAGAGCAAGTAATTCTAGAGCTGGATGATTTCTTAGGTGCTGCAACATCATTTAGATTAAGATGGCATTATTACAACCCAGGTTCTGATGATTGGGATTGGTATGCACAGATAGATGATATCGTAGTGTTAGGAGATCCTAAAGCATGGTTGTCGATTAACCCATCCTCTGGAGTTGTGCCTGTAGGAGGTTCGGATGAACTCACAGCTACTTTTGATGCATCAGATGTAGAAGAAGGATTCTATGTAGCTGGTGCGATTGTAACCAGTAATGCGGTAAATACTCCAGTAGTTGGTGTGCTGGCATCTATGACAGTTATGGGTGCTCCAGAAATGACAGTTTCTGTTGATTCATTGTATGAATACTTGTTCGTTGGAGAGACTTCAAATCAGTCGTTCTCAATATCCAATGCAGGCGAAAGTCCATTGCATTTCTCTTTTGGAGCTTCTATTGCTTCAGCAGTTTCTGCTAAAGAAAGAATTGCATCAAAAGTGGTTCGTACAGGACAAGCAGAGTCAACTTTAGATCTACTTGATATCTCAGCGATAAAGAGTAAGTCTGCATCTAAATCTGTTGGTACCACAGTTTATGGAACAGGATTTGAAGAGTTCAGTCCTGGTGATATTGATGGGCAAAATGACTGGTCTGGCCAGTGGGGTAACTGGACAGTAGAGTCTATTGATGCATTTGAAGGTGCGCAACACTTTAGAGGATTGTCAGATGGATTTGGACAATCATTAGCGTTCTCTCCGCAAGTGATTGTAGGATCAGAAGCTATTTCTTCATTTACTCTAATGATGAAGGTGGAAGGAACAGGAGCTACCTGGCAAATTATTCCACAATCGAATACAGCTGCTTTGGTAAATACCAGGTTTGCTATTAATCCAGATAACTCAATGGAGGTTTTGGTTGCAGATAGTTTAGGTACAGGATTTTATGATCCAATTAGTGCAACATTACCAACAGGGTATTTCGAATTGAGAATAGATGTAGAAAGAGCGACTTCTGAATTTGTGATCTACTTTGATGGTGTTCCTGTTTATGCAGGTCAAGGTTTTGCAGGTGACATTGAGCAAGTTGTGGTGCTCTCATTAATGGAAGTTGCAGGTCCAACTCTTGATATAGACAACTTGAGTATTTGGGATGGAGCTCCGGCTTTACCTTGGTTCTCATTGAGTCCATTATCTGGAACTGTCAATATGGGTGAAAGTGCTGATGTAACGGTATTCTTTGATGCTACTGATACTGAAAAAGGAATCTACACAGATGTGTTGAATTTGGTGTCGAATGATCCGTTGGCTTCTTCAACTCAAATTCCAATCATGTTGGAAGTGGATCAAAACTTTGCTCCTGAAATAGTAGCCATTTCTGATACTTCAGTTATTGAACTTGGGTCTATTGATATTACAGTGCTAGCAACAGATGTGGATGATTCGGTATTGAATGTGAGTATCGTGAATCTACCGTCATTTATGAGCTTGAGTAGTTCATCAATGGGTTCGGCAACTTATTCCGTAGATCCAGTAATTGGAGATGAAGGAGTATATACACTAAATGTCATTGCTGAAGATGGACGTGGGGCTATGGATACTGCAAGCTTTGCATTGACAGTAGATGCCTATGGTGTTGCTAGTTTCACTTTGATCAACAGTAAGACTGGACAGGTCGTAACTAACTTCTCTGATTCAGTAGAGATCAATGTACATGATACTGACTTCTTGTATTATGTAGTTCAAGCCAATACGAATCCAGGAACAGTGGGAAGTGTGAAGTTTGACCTGAATGGTCATCAAATGAATACTGATAGCAAAGCTCCATATAGATTGTTCCCATTGCTTTGGTTAGGAGTTGGAAGTGGTACACATGCGGTAACAGCAACTCCTTATACTAAGAAATGGGGGCAGGGTCAGCAGGGTATGGCTAAGACGGCTTACTTCAGTTTAGTCAATCCAACCGCAGTTACTGCACTGAATGTGGTTAATCAATCAGGAGAGGTATTAGTGTCTCTTAGCGATAGCTCAGTTATTGATATCAGTTCTTCGGTGTTCTCACATATCAATATTGTTGCTGAAACAGATGGGCCAGGTAAGCAAGTGACATTCTACTTGAATGGAAGTATTCGTAACATCGATTACTTCGCTCCTTACTCAATGGTAGGTGATTGGTTTGGCTATTTCTCTAAGTGGTGGGTTTCTCCTGGCACTTACACAGTAGAGGCATCTCCTGTTTCAGGTTGGTATCCACAAATAGCTGGTCAGTCTATGACTGTAACCTTTGATGTGGTGAATGGATCTTCACTGGCTAGAACGGATGTTTCCGGTTCAGAAAGTGACCTTGTGACCAAGCCTGAGTTGACAGTTTATCCTGTTCCAACATCTGATGAGTTTGGATTCTCTTTAAAAGGAGTTGATGCTGAACGAGTAGAAGTGGTCTTGATGAACCTTGAAGGTAAGGTTGTATACAATGAAGTTTCAAGTGCTGCACAGCTTACGGATAAGTCGGTATCTATGGATCGACTTGGATTGAGCAGTGGTATTTATTTATTGAAAGTAAATACAGGAGAGGTGCAGTTCATACGAGAGGTTATTAAAGAGTAGTCTTTTGAATTAGTTAAATCGCGAAAAAGCCAGCCCACAGGGTTGGCTTTTCTTTTTCCATTATGGGCATTTTTATAGTATTCTAGATCAACTAGAAGGATAATTGACTACTTTAGTACATATGGACGATTTTAAAATTTGGATATACGTGATAGCGGGAGCTTTGTACTTAATTTCCAGAGCTTTTAAAAGTAAAGGAGGCGATGCTGTGCCTAAAAAGCCAGAAAGAAGATCGCCTAATACACCTACTGGTCGTCCTAACAAACCAGTGTCATTTGAAGAGCTTCTGAAGGAGTTCACCGAAGGAAATGCTGGTAGAGAAGAAGAGGAATATAAAGAACAACCAAGGCCTGTAGAAGCTCGTCAAGTTGTTGCAGAGCGTAAATGGGTTGAGGAAAACCGATGGGATGATGATATTCGTAATGAAGGACGTAATCGTAAATTCGCAGATGATGAAAGTAAGCGAGTATATGAAGA
>CAXEKM010000067.1:0-2140 GCA_963996645.1 uncultured Marinoscillum sp. | reverse complement strand
GTTTGAGCCAGGTTCTTTATTAGTATTCTGTCTTCAGCTCTCATAGCATTCTCCTTTCATTTATATGTACGCTTACAAATGCCGTACCAATTACATACGAATAGATAACCATGTCAGATTGACTATGTTCAAAGAACCTACAAGCCATTTTGACGTATTTACATTTCAGAAACAATTATCAACACTTCATCCCCTTATTTTTTAGAAACAGCTCTACTCTATTTTTTATTGTATCGAAACTCAAACAATCAATCTAATGGAAACTAAACGTCGTACCCTTTTAGGAATCATCCTGGTTCTAGTAGGTCTTGTTTTACTTCTTGACAATTTGAACCTAATCCCTGGTTTGCCGAGATATGTATTTCACTGGGCGAACATCTTCCTGGTGATCGCAGTAATCAACTTGTTCTCTGGCAACCGAAAACCGGCATTCATATTCCTGGTAATTTGGGCCTTCTTCACTCTGGATAGATATTACTATATCAATTTTGAAGATTACTGGCCACTCATCATTGTGGCAGTTGGTGTCTCTTTCATTATCAAAAACCGACCTTCTGGTGGTGGGATTGATTCGGGCATTAACTATTTTGATGATATCAACATCTTTGGTGGAAGTAATCCGAAAATCAACAGCCAAACTTTTGAAGGTGGCAAATCCACAAATGTTTTTGGCGGATCAACCATCGACTTAAGGGAAGCCAAGCCTGTAAATGGTGCGACCATTCAAGTATTCACCATGTTTGGTGGCTGTGACATTATAGCTCCACCGGAATGGGATATCCAAATTGCCACTACATCCATATTTGGTGGGTTTGATGACAAACGTGAGAAAAGTGGTTCTACTTCTGAGTACACTATTTACATCAAAGGCTTCACCATGTTTGGTGGTGGAACTGTGAAGAGTTCTAAGTAATTAAGAAACAACTCTCCCCCTAGCCCCCTCTCACTGGTCGTGCACCTTCAAAGAGAGGGGTGACTATTTGAGCTTTTATTCTTTTACCTCCACACCTTTCCAAAAAGCCACGTAGCCCTCAATGTTTTTGGCTAAGTCTTTGGCTTCTGGATAATACCATGCCGCATCTTTGTTTTCTTTGCCGTCAACCTGAAGTGTATAATAATTCGCTGTTCCCTTCCAAGGACAAACGGTATGCGTATCATTTTCTGAAAAAAATTCCTTTTTGATAGCCGATGGCGGAAAATAGTGATTACCTTCTATGACAATCGTTTCATCACTCTCCGCAATTAATTGGTTGTTCCAAAATGCTTTCATAATATCAAAGTGTTCATGTTGTTACTGTCTAAACACTATATGATCAGGTAAAGGTTTTGGGAACGAGCTCAGGTGTCGGATTACCGACCTTCTGGATATTCAAAAATGGAGTCGTTGGCTCCTGTACCAAGATAAATCTCATCAAAAACGAACTCTCGGTTCATTTCAAGCCCCTCAAAGATCACTGAAGTTGGAACCAACATGGGTCCGTAGTTTTTGTAGTTGTCAATCACTTTGAGAATGGATACTTTCTCTTTACCGAATTGATTTTCAATCAACTCGTAATACAATCGATGTGTATCACGATCCAGATAGAATACACGCTTGAAACTTCCTTCTGATAAGGTGAACGTGTTGTATAAAACACCTTCCATGTCCATCAATCCAGTAAACTCAAGATGTTCGCGAGCTTCATAGAGTGGACTGCCAGCTGTAAAGACGTTCCTAACCACAATTTCCTCCGCATCAGTCATTCGCTGCACTTCGTAAGCGTCTCTCCAGGGAGCAATGGTCCATGCCACCACTCCATTATATGCCTCCGCGTACAGTTTACCTTCATATTTTCCTTCTATCCGAACTTTATCCGGACGTTTCCAGGTCAATTTCATGTCAAATGCATGATAGTCATCATCTATCCATTTTCCATCAATAGAAATGGTCCGAACCTGATTCCATTCCTCCTGACCATAAGACGCAAAATGCTTTTCGAGAATGCTCATTCCACTCTGGGCTTGCATACCAAAAGGAATTATGATCAGAGTCAGTAGGTAAATTCTCAACATAGTTTCTGAATTGCTCTAAATTTAACTTTTACCCGAAAGCATCCGGGGTTTAGCAACTAACTTCATCTTGATTCTGGAGATCAGTCTC
>CAXEKM010000066.1:0-6895 GCA_963996645.1 uncultured Marinoscillum sp. | reverse complement strand
TGATTACCAGCCTTTAGACGGTAAAGCCCGAAGAAATTCCTTTCAGACAATTAACCAATGGTCTGTGCAATCTGTTCATGAGATGGCGACCAATCGGTCAGTGACCTTTGGTTGGGACGGTTCGGAAGCTTGGGTGTTTCCTGATACCGCTGAAGTTCCGGTCAATGTTCGTTTTTGGTCCAACACACCATTTTATTTTGTTGGACTTCCATTCGTTTTGGCTGATGAAGGGATCAATTATCAAATACTTCCTTCTGATACATTGGATGGCAAAACCTATGATTTAGTCAAAGTAACATTTTCAGGAGATTCGGGTGATGCGCCAGATGATTTCTATGTGATTTACATCGATCAGCAAACCAGAATGATGGGTGCACTAAGATATATTGTCTCTTATCCAGGATTCTTTCCTGATGGGGGACATTCGCCTGAGAAAATCATGAAAATCAATTCGCTCACGAATATCGAAGGGATTCAATTGCCTACTGGCTATGAGACCTATTGGTGGACCAATGACTCTATTGGAGAGCATATCACTCATATAGATGTTTCGGAAATTTCATTCAAAAAAGGGTTGTCTGCAGACTTTTTTGACAAGCCAGAAGGTGCTAGAGTACAAGAGTCGATGTAGTTTGGTTTCTTACCATTCATAGTCTGTACATTTGCGCCATGAATCACTTATCGGTAGAGAATCTGGCTAAGAGTTACGACTCACGTCAGTTGTTTGAAGGGTTGACATTCGGGTTGGATCAAGGTCAAAAAGCGGCTTTGGTCGGTGTGAATGGTTGTGGTAAGTCCACAATGATGAAAATCATTGCTGGCTTGGAGCCTCCAGATAAAGGAGAAGTGTCTTTCCGTAAAGGAGTTAGGGTAGCAATGGTTCCCCAAAATCCAGAATTTGATAGTGAGGATAATATTGTTCAGGCAGTATTTGCAGAAGATATTGAAGAGCTCAATGTGGTTCGGGATTATGAGATTGCTTTGCATAAAGCGACGATAGATCCTGAAAATGCGCCTGATATTACTCCGTTGATTGAGCGAATGGATCAACTCAATGCCTGGGATTATGAGAGTAAGGTGAAGCAGATTCTTGGTGAGCTTGGATTGCACAATCTTGACCAAAAGATGGGTGAGCTTTCTGGTGGTCAGCGAAAACGTGTAGCGCTTGCCAGAGCATTGATTATCAATCCTGATTTCTTGATCCTGGATGAGCCTACTAACCATTTGGATTTAGAGGTGATCGAGTGGTTAGAAAATTATCTCGCTACGGCCAATCTGACACTCTTGATGGTGACTCACGACCGATACTTTTTAGATAAAGTGACCAATGAGATTCTTGAGATCGATCAAGGACAAATATTTAAATACAAAGGCAACTATGCACACTTTTTAGAGAAGAAAGCTGAGCGTGAAGAGATGGAAGCTTCATCAGTTGATAAAGCTAAAAACTTGCTTCGCAAAGAGCTGGAATGGATGCGTAGACAGCCAAAAGCCCGCGGAACGAAAGCTAAGTATCGTGTGGATGCCTTCTATGATACCAAGGAAAAAGCTTCCAAGGGAGTGAATAGACAGGAACTTGAGGTAAACCTAAAAGGAGAACGGCAAGGCAAAAAAATTATGGAACTGGAGCAGGTATCCAAGCGATTTGGAGATCTGAAAATATTGGATCATTTCAATCATACCTTCCAAAGAAAAGAGCGTGTTGGGATTGTTGGTCCGAATGGAGTAGGGAAGTCTACCTTCTTAAATATTCTTATTGGTGAGATAGCAGCAGACTCCGGAAGAAGAGAAGTAGGTCAAACAACGAAGTTCGGTTACTACACTCAGGAAGAGTTGAAGTTTGATCCAAATGCTCGTGTGATCGATGTAGTGAAAGAGGTGGCTGAAGTAATTCAGTTAGCTGATGGTTCGCAAATAACAGCTTCTCAATTGTTGAATCAATTCTTGTTTCCACCAAAGATGCAGTTTAATGTAGTTGGCAAACTGAGTGGAGGAGAGCGTAGAAGACTTCAGTTGTTACGTGTACTGATGAACAATCCGAATTTCTTAATTCTCGATGAGCCTACCAACGATTTGGATTTGATGACTTTGAATGTGCTGGAGGATTATCTGGAGACGTTTGAAGGCTGTCTGATGGTCGTTTCTCATGATCGTTACTTTATGGATCGATTGACGGATCATTTGTTTGTATTTGAAGGAGATGGTAAGGTGCGGGATTTCCCAGGTAACTACACTGATTTACGTGCCGAGGGCGGACTGAAAACGAGCAAAGAAAAATTACAAGACTCGAAGAAGGCATCTGAAACTAAAGTTGAAGAACCGATTAAAAGCGACAAGAAGAAGCTATCCTACAACGAGCAACGCGAGTTTGATGGGTTAGAAGCTGAGATGGAGAAATTGGAACTTCGTAAAGAAGAGATTGGCGAAAAGATGAATACGATTACTGATTTCGAAGAGTTACAAAAGCTTGCTCAGGACTTAGAATATGTGAAAGAACAGCTTGAGGAGAAAGAAATGCGCTGGTTGGAGCTGAGCGAGAGGGTGTAAGGTTCTGGTTTGTAAAGAATGGTTCGTTATAGCTATTTTGCATATATCAACAAGCCAATCGATTAATGAAACTACGGGAATTCCAAATAGGGGATGGTCATATTACGTTCAGTGAAAATGAAATAATCATTGATGATAAATCAAGAAGAACGAACATCATGATGGTCATCTCTTCATGTCTTTGGTTGATCTTTAGTGTCTTTTCCATTTTACGATATCATAGGACCAATGAGGAGTTCCATTTGTGGGTTGGGCTGTTAATAGGAATAGGTCATTTGCTTATACTGGGAATTTTATTTTTTAGATCCACTAAATCGAAAGTTTCACTTGACGAGATCAAAGAAATCAGTTTCAAAACCAGGAATGGAAGAGATTTTTTAGATATCAAACTGAATAACGGAAGAACCAGAAGAGTGATTCAAATAAACCCTATTGTGGGTGAGTTAAAAGAATATTTGACTCAAAATCAACTCATCTGATATTCTATCTCATAACAGGTATTTATTGACCAATTAATTGAGAGAAGGTGTCACAAAACTTTAATGGCTTATCCTCGTCCTATCATTAAGTCTATTACCATGAAACCAATTTTTATCTTTCTCTTCAATTTCATCTCGCTTAATCTTTTAGCTCAGCCTTATCATTATAAACAGCCAGAAACATTGAGCAATGGGTGGGAAACTGCTGATGTACGAAATTTATTGAGGGACACCACCATTTTAAGCCAGTTGTTTGGTCAATTACATCAAGGACCTAATAAGATGCATAGTGTGCTTATTGTTAGTAATGGAAAGCTTGTCTTGGAGGAGTACTTCAATGGAACATCAATCGATCAACCGCATGATTTAAGATCTGCTACAAAGAGTATTCGTTCCCTGCTTTTGGGAATTGCTATTGATAAAGGATTTATTGGCAGTATCGATGACTCGATTTTTAAGTATTTAGAGGAACAACCGAAGAAAAATCTGGATAAAAGAAAAGAAGAAATCACTATTAGGCATTTGGTAACAATGTCTATTGGAATTGATTGCAACGACTGGGATAAAAAATCGGCCGGACAGGAGGATAAGGTTTATAAAAAGCAGGATTGGATTCAGTATACTCTTGATTTGCCAATAATCAATGAACCTGGTGAAATCTCCACTTATTGTTCTATGGGAGTAGTTCTTTTAGCGGAGATTATTGAGCAAGCTTCAGGTATGTCTATAGATAAGTTTGCTGATAAATACCTTTTTGAGCCAATGAGAATTACAAATTATACCTGGGGACACACTTCAAATAAAGAGGTTATAAGTGCGGGAAAAAGATTGTATTTGACATCAAGAGATTTTGCTAAAATCGGTCAGTTGGTTTTAGATAAGGGTAAGTGGAATGGTAAGCAAATAGTGTCTTCTGACTGGGTTGAATTATCAACAACATCTTCAGTGGAAATTACTGGAATTAAGTATGGGTTTTTATGGTGGAGTATT
The DNA here is from genome assembly GCA_963996645.1 of uncultured Marinoscillum sp. Taxonomy (GTDB): domain Bacteria; phylum Bacteroidota; class Bacteroidia; order Cytophagales; family Cyclobacteriaceae; genus Marinoscillum. The sequence continues at coordinate 2,879 of CAXEKM010000066.1, read as the reverse complement.
TCTTTTACCGATGGAGAGAACGATGTTCCTTCCATTGTTGCAACTGGAAACGGAGGACAATACCTTATGATTTATCCCACTTTGAATTTATTAGCTGTTTTTACTGGAGGTGCTTACAATTCTGAAGAAGATAAACTGCCTTTCATGATTATGAATAAGGCGCTACTACCAAATCTTAACTATTGAGATGTAATGCTAATTTGTCCTTCAATTCAGGCAGAACTTCGTCTTCAAACCACCCATTTTTCTTCATCCAGATATTGTTGCGCGGAGAGGGGTGTGGTAAAGGAAGGTATTCCGGAAGGTACTCTTCAAAACTTCTGACAGTTTCTGTTAGTGTTGATTTTGCTCGATTGTTGAGATAATAATTCTGAGCGTATTGACCCACCAAAAGGGTGAGTTTCACCTCTTTAATTTGTTCTAATACAAGCTTATGCCAGTTTGGGGCACATTCAGGTCTTGGTGGGAGGTCACCAGATTTCCCTTTTCCCGGATAGCAAAATCCCATGGGTATAATAGCAATGTTCCTGGGATTGTAAAAGTCATCCTCAGTGATATTCATCCATTTGCGGAGATTTTTACCACTAGCATCATCCCAGGGAATACCTGATTGATAAACTCTAGTGCCTGGAGCCTGACCAATGAGAACTATTTTACTCTCTGGATGTGCAGACATGACGGGTCTCGGTCCTAATGGTAAATGAAGCTCACATAATGTGCATTTTTTAATATCTGATAACAACTCAATCATTCGGTAATAACCTTTTCTAATTCATTGATCAAATATTCTGTCTGTCGATGTAGGGCTTCATTCACTTGTTGCAATCGAAGAATTTTGAGATACGACCATTTCATTAAACTTTGTAGGTCTTCATTTTGAACAATGGTCAAATCAGGATTCATGTCCAGAAACATGTCTGTAGTATCGCGAAGAGAATAGATTTCAGAATTAATCAGCACGTTGGTCCATCCAGAAGCTTCAAGATATGGCCAGAACTCTTTGGAATGATTAGTTACTTGTTGTGTCAGATCTTTATGTTCTTCCAATAAGCTCTCGATGTAGCTCATATAGCGTAAGACCTCTTTGTTTTTGTTTAATATATTGACCTCATCTTTGGAAGAAAATCCATAAATAAAGGACGATATATTACTAAGTCGTGCCATAGATATTGCTTCTGTGAGGTTATACACCATTTCATTGAACTCTTCGTATCCCATGGAGTCTCCTCTTAAATAAGTTTGCAGAAGCATCTCGGTTTCCCAATAAGTGGAGTCAAAAGATTGGAGAAATTCGTCACTTCTTTCTAACTCAATCACGAGTGACTCCATCATCTCAATAGCCTGGTTGTGCTTCTCTCGATTTTCACGAAACTCTTCAACGATGAATGAGAGTGTGATACCAATAAAAATGACAATTACTTCCGTTAGGTATTGTTTGATGATGTTTTTCATACTCTATGAAGATACGCAGATTCTGCTACTTAATTGCAAGGATGCATATTGCTCTGAATTCTCGTATCACTGGATCCAATTGAGTCATTAATTCATCTGTTAAATGGCCTTCAGGAGATATTTTGCCTTTAATACCTTGAATTAATAATGATGTTTCTGGAGTGATGTGAGCTTGAAGTGTTTTCATAATAAGTTGCAACTCTTCATGACCTTTCATCCCGCTGGCAGATGCTGTAATGATGGCAGTAGGCATGTCAGTCAAAATAGTAGTGGATACACACCATTCCAAGGCGTTCTTCAATCGGCTGGGAATGCTGAATACATATTCAGGAGAAGAAATGATAATGCCGTCTGCTGCGGCTAATTGCTTTCTAAAGTAGCTAATGGATTCAGGAGTCCCTTCTGCTGTAAGTTCCGTCTGAAAATGAGGTAGTGTCTCCAGGTTATTAATGATACTTAATTCGAATACATCTGAGTAATGTTCCTTGATGTATTGTAATAGTAATTCATTGGAGGAGCCTTTTGTCGCGCTACCGCAAATGCCTAAGATTTTGAGTTTCATTAGCAGAGGTTTAATCCATCAAATTAAGAGGAATTATGAAGATGGGGCCTTCTTGAAAGCTTTAGTTCATTGTTTAGTCCTCCAGCTTACGAATTGCTCTTTTTGCTCTCCATTTTCTGAAAAGAATGAAGAGAATCCCAAATAAGATTAGGAATGGCCATAAGCTAACTAAACCTACCAGAAACGACAAGAAACCTGTCCAACCACTAGATAACGCACTGGCTATTCGTGCAAAGAAGCCTTTACGACCGGATTCGTTGTAGACATATGGCAACTGTTCATAAAAACTCACATCAAGGGTACTGTAACCAATTTGCTTACTGAGGTATTTAAACTGGCCTTCAAGCTGCTCTATGGTAGTTCTCACCTCAGTTAAATTTCTTTCTATCTCCAGAATATCTTGCATGGAGGCGGCTTTATTCAGCAATTCTAAATATCGTTGCTCTAATGCTTTCTGATTGGTTATTCTGGATTGTAAATCATAGTATCGCTCAGTGACATCTTCTATGTTCGAATATTTGTTTTCAAGCTTGTATGCTAGCGCACTTATTTGGTTGATTAGGCTATCATAATTTTCTGCGGGTACTCTGATTGTAAGTTCGTATCGTGAATACTGATCTGATTTGGATTGGTTTTCAGACTCCAGATAAGCCTTGTATTGAGGTAGAAGATTGGAGATTTTCTCAAAATCTGTTTCAATGTTTTCAGACTCAAAATTGATTCCACCTCGCTTAATTAATTTTTGAGTGATTTCAGTTGAAGATTTCTTTGGAACAGGTTGTTGGGTAGCAGGGATATACGTTATTGCTTCATAATCATTAGAGTAGTCACCTTCAGCGAATTTGAAACTGGCATCATTGGAATG
>CAXEKM010000065.1:0-2792 GCA_963996645.1 uncultured Marinoscillum sp. | reverse complement strand
GAATTATTTCAATATTTTCGTCATACTTATCAATCGATGTTATCTTTATCAGAAACAATCAACGAAGAGCAATTACCCCTACCATTAATCAATATTTTGAATGGTGGACTGCAGGTCATTGAGAGAAATCTTGGAGAGATGGAGTTTGATGATGCAAAACATCAGGACTTGCTGGATGATATTCAGATCATGCTAAAGGAATCAAGTTTTAGTATCGCTAAGATTAATCGGATCATTCAGGCCTTAATCATTGCGACATACACGGACAAAACACCTGTGGAAGTTGATTTTGTTGAGATAATCGACAATGTGAAAATTGCGTTGAGAGATGAGTCAAGTAAGGGTTCTGTAAAATTCATCCAAGAAATAGAATCCGTTCTATTCACCTGTTTCCCTAACAGAATCCATCACGCGATCAAGTCTGTTTTGGAGAATGCATTCTATTACGCCAGGCAATCTTCTCCTGATGAAGCTTTTGTGAAACTGGCATTAAAAGAGTTGGAGAAATCTCTGGTTGTAACCATTGAAAATAGTGGTCCAGCAATACCAGAGCAAGATTTACTTAAGGTTTTTGATCCATTCTTTACCACCAAGGATGATGGCGAATCACCAGGACTTGGTTTGTACTTTGCCTTCAGTGCAGTAAAAGAACATCGTGGAACTATTTCAGCTAGCAATGCGGATGGTCATGTGACTTTTACCATGACTTTCCCAAAATAATTACTTCCTTTTTTTGGTCAGCAGGTTATAGGAAAGTAACAGGGCAATTGAAAAGGCCATGATCATGAAATACCATCTGGGCTCACCTTGTTTCCAGGTAGTGTAAAAATAGGCGGCACTAATAGCCATTACTACTGTAACAAGAAAATAACTTAATGATTTGAGCGCTCTAGGATTCATAATTGTCTGCAATATGCGGCTATGGCGCTAGCTTTTCCAAAAACTCTACCATGTTTTCTTCATGTTCCAGGTCGAGTCGTTTTCTAAGGCGGTACCGAGCTGTTTCCACACCTCTCAATGAAATGTTAAGAATAGGTGCTATTTCTTTATTGGAAAGGTTCATTTTGACCAATGCACAAAGCCTTAGTTCTTTGGATGTGAGATCGGGAAAGTGAGTTTTCAACTCCTGGAAGAACTCATGGTGAACCCGCTCAAAGTTTGCTTCAAAGACATGGATATGTTCTTCATCATTCAGGTGTATGCCGATTTTTCTCACCAGATTTCGTAGCATATTGCGAGATTTCTCGTTTTTCGCTACGTCTTTCAGGTCTTTTAAGTCTTCTCTTAAATCGGTGAGTAACTCGCGCTTTCTTACGAGCAACATGGTATAATTGGCTAGTTCCTTGCTTTTGAAGATTACATCTTCTTCCAAAATCTTTTTGTCTTGCTCGATACGCTCTTTTTCGCGCTCCAGCTTCATTTGCTGAAGTTCCAGCTCCAGAACGGTTTGTTTTTTCTTCTCTTCTTTTCGTGTCTTCTCCGTTTCTGAAGCAATTTTTTTATTGATGAGTTGATGCGCCAGTACGATGCCTCCAATGATAAGAATGGTTAATAATCCATAAGCCCATTTGGTCCGATACCAAACGGGTAAAATAGAGAAACTATACGATGCGATTTCGGCATGTTGACCAATTAGATTTCTGGCTTTCACCTGAAAAGTATAGTTGCCAGGATATAATCTTGAAAATCCTGCAGTTGAGATGGTGCTCCATTCGGACCAGCTGGTGTTGAGTCCTTTCACTTTGTAACTGTATTCCACGCGTGTCTGGTCTTTTAATTTAGGTGCGGAGAATTCAAATCGAAATTCTGTGGCATCATGAGGAAGCTGAGCGCCATCATCGGCCAAAGTGACGTTTGATCGCTCCTCATTGGCTCTATAGCTAATGCTGTTGATCATGGTCTTTTGGTCGGAACTTTGCTTTAGTGACAAGTCGTAAGCATATAAACCGGTAGTTGTCCCAATCAATACATTTTGTTTGTTGATTGGTAAGATGCACTCCATTCCTCGGTTAAAGGTTCCTTTATGCTCTAGGAAAAGTCCTTTATTCAGTTCCGTATTTCCCTTTTCAAAATAACCTGCCTCATCATCATGTATAAACCATGTTTGATTTTGAGAGGTGAGTAGCTTTCGGACATTCTTTTCTATTCCGAAAATGTTGTTTAGCTCCGTGTACGGGACAAATACATTTTGTTTTTCATCATAGGTATAAATGCCAGCGTTTGTAGTGAAGACAATTTTTCCTTCATATTTAAATACGTTGATATTAAATGGAGAAGGTAGTCCTCGGTCTTCAAAGCTTTCTACTGCAATGACTTTTTGATAGTTTTTATCAAGCTGTACTCTAAAAACACCCTTATAACCATGGCATATCCAGAATGAGCCTTCTTCTTCACCTTGGATGATGTCCCTGCTGGATTCATTGAATCCATCAAGACGGTATAGAATCTGAAAACCATTTTCTGGAGTGTACTGCATCATATGGATGCCTGTATAGGTGCAGACGAAATAGTGGTTTGGTTTGCCATTGATTGGGATGACTTTCCAGACTCCCGTTGCGCCATTTATACGTTTAATACCTGATTCGTCCAGTAGGAATAAGCCAGCATCATGACTAAAGATGATTTTATCATGCAATACCTGTATAGTCCATGTTTGCCCTTCCAATCCCTGGATTTTTTTGAAGTTCAGATTGGCGAAATATGGGTTTTGAACGATCTTATCCGATACAAATACACCTTGATTCGTTGCTGCGTAGAACTTTTCATCTCGGATGATGACATCAAATACGGAG
>CAXEKM010000064.1:0-8272 GCA_963996645.1 uncultured Marinoscillum sp. | reverse complement strand
TACTTGTCCTATGGTGGCTTGAAGTTAGAAAAATCCGAATCAGGTGAAAAAACGATCTATCATCTTACGATTGTTGACAATGCCTCTGACAGACAGAAAGAAATTCTTAATGGGATAGTTGGTGAATAATTCTTAAATTTTTTCTTCCTCAGTTATGGAATCTTTCTTGAAGCTGCATCATATGATAAAAACAAGATAATTATGAGTAAGAAGTTTGATTTAAGAATACCAAAACCATGTGATGAAGATTGGAATAGTTTTGATAGAACAGAGAATGGAGGATTTTGTCAGTCATGTCAGAAAAACGTGATCGATTTTACGAGCATGACTGATCATCAGATCATTGATTACTTTAAAAACGCAAATAATAATACATGTGGTAGATTTCATAAAGACCAATTGAAACACTACCAGATGATAGGAGCGTCAAAGTCTAATTCATTTCTCAATTGGATAAAAGCAGGGACTTTGAGTTTCTCATTGTTATTGAGTTTGGAAAATGAAGCATCTGAATTTGAATCTCCCCATAAGATCAGTGTACAGCAGCAATATCCAATTTTTAAAGACCAATCATTTGAACAAGATCAAACTGATCCAATCACCATCAAAGGCAAGGTTACAGATGAAGAAGGTTATACTATACCCGGCGCCAATATTGTTATAAAAGGGACCTCCAGAGGAACTACTGCAGATATTGACGGCAATTTTACATTAGAAAATGTGCAGATAGGTGATGTCCTTATAGCTAGCTTCATAGGTTTAGAAACGATTGAGTACAAAGTAAAGTCTTCTGATTCTGATATCGCCTTAACACTTGAGCTTGAAATGGGCTATGCATTAACAGGAGAAGTGATTGTTGGAGGTATTTATAAAACCAACCCATTCAATCGCTTATGGTATAAAATGAAATCAATCCTTAGATGAGATTTAGCCGGTTAGTTATCATTCTTTTTTTACTATTTCATTATCAATTAACCAACGCTCAAACTCACAATCGTTTTGAAAAAGCAGATAACATTGTAGCCCGTTATCCCAATCACCCAATCGATAATCTTCCGCACTTGGCTCATATACTAACGGATTCACTAGATACAGACATTGAAAAATATCGAGCCATATTTATGTGGGTCAGTCATAATATATCCAATGACTATTATTTATATCGAGAAAACATTCGGAATAGAAACAGATTGAAAAACAATCCGGAAAAATTGTCTAAATGGGAAAGAAACTATCGCACTAAAGTTTTTAAAAGACTGAATAATACACACCAATCTATGTGTACTGGATATGCTTTTCTAATTCATGAGCTCTGTCTGCATGCCGGTATTAATTCCCAAATTATTAATGGATATGGTAGAACAAGTACAACAAACTTGAAAAAGTCAAGTCCAATAAATCACTCTTGGAATGCTGTACTCATTGAAAATGATTGGTATTTATCCGATGCAACTTGGTCTAGCGGATATATCAGATCCGATAATAAATCATTTGTACCTGTAAAGGATGACAGTTATTTCCTTATTGATCCACAGCAGTTTTGGAGAACACACTTTCCAGAGGATATGAATTGGATCTTATTAGATAACCCTCCACAATATGAGGATTTTATTAACGGGCCAATTATTTACAGGTCATTTTATAAATTCAAATTAGAACTAGTATCATCGCCTGGTTTTAGAGTAGAAGTAGATAACAATGAGCCAGTGGTTTTTGTATTAAAGTACTTGGACCCAACACTGAGGCCCAATTTTTCAAGTAATTTGAATTCATATAAAATAAATGAATTTCAAGGGGCAAATGAAGATTCTACATACAAGCTAACTGTCGAATTCAAAAAGTCAGGCATTTATGATCTGCAGATTTTGGCAAACAATGAAAATATCTTATCCTATCAAGTAGTTGTGAAGTAATTACTTGCACTCTCCTTCCGTATAAGTCAATACCCCTTCATTTTCTGCAACGCAGGCATTTCCATAAGTCACTCCATTGCATCCACAAACAGGGCGGTAGTCCATGGTACATCCGGTTGGTTCTGTGACTTCTACAATGACACAATCCGTTTCCTCCTCTTTGCAAGAAAACAAGACTATAAATAATAAAAGGAAGAAGTAAATTTTCATAAGCTATTCACAAGAACCATTGGTATAACTCGAAACTCCAGCATTCTCCGCAACACAAGCATTACCATAAGTTTTGCCATCACAGCCACAAACTGGATCATATTCTCTGGAACAAGACATTAATGGTCTTTCATCTGAGATGCAGTCATCACTTTCATTCTTACATGCCATGAGGCAATAGAGAGTTGATATAAAAAATGCAGTAAGTAGTCGGGTCATGGCTTAAAGACCCAATATCTTCCTAATTAGTTGGTGGTTATTGCATCACTTCCTGATATCTGAAACACTCCACGGTATGGTCATTGATCATCCCAACAGCTTGCATGTGTGCATATATCGTAGTTGAGCCCAAAAATTTAAACCCGCGCTTTTTCAAATCTTTGGCCAGAGCATCAGATTCAACAGTAGTTGCAGGAGCATCTTTATAGTTGGTCCATTGATTAACGATTACCTGGTGATTCACAAAACCCCAGATGTATTTGTCAAATGAACCAAACTCATTTTGAACCTCAATGAATCGCTTTGCATTATTCACCGCAGCAACAATTTTCATTCGGTTTCTCACAATTTCAGGATTCTGAACGAGTTCTTCTATTTTGGCATCATCATATTTCGCCACTTTAGCTACGTCAAAATCCGCAAATGCTTTTCGATATCCATCACGTTTACGCAAGACTGTGCTCCAGCTTAAACCTGCCTGAGCACTTTCCAATACCAAAAATTCAAAATGAATTTGGTCATCATGAATTGGTTTACCCCATTCTTCATCGTGGTATTTAATGTATTCTTCAAAAGTATTTGCTACCCAACCACATCTTTTTAGTTCAGCCATACTAGTCTTGCGCTTTGCTGGTTAATATATAAATTTAATTCACACTTGAGTGATATGCATTTGACCCATAAAATTTACTTAGTACTTATTCTGATTGGATTCAGCCTTAACTCAAAAGCTCAAACAGAGATTTTTGATATTGGTGGACCCAAATTTCTAAATGTATTAGAGGAATTGCCAGAAGACTTAACCAGTCAAAGGTCTTTGGTTATCATCTCTATCCCCGTACAAGAGAAAGGCGGCTACAAAGTGAGAGGTGATTGGCAAAAACTAGCCGTGAAAAGCCATAAGTTCCTCAGACAAATTGGTGTAGACCCAATAGGCTATGTTTATCTGGATGATCTCAATGCTGGCCCTGAAGTAAAAAGTAGTTTTCTGAACCTAATGAGAACACGGAAGGTGACTAACCTGGTCTTAGTATCTCGAACTGGAGAACTGCCCAATGAAGAATTCAGTATTATGGTAACTCCATTTTCTGAAGCTGAAAAGGGATATCTGGCTAGTGGTCAAAATGCCTGGTATCAGAAAAATGCTGAATTGGAGCGAGTAATGATTAACCTGGGAAGACAAGTCCTTCGTCAGGAAATGGAACGATCCAATTTCCTAATTCCAGAAGTTCCTGAATATCTAAATGATTTTGCAGTAGTAGATGGTACACGTTATGAAAATGTCCCAAGCAGAATCCAGAATTATAAAATTGCTGTAGTGTCCTTCCAAAAATTAACGCCAACAGGAAATATGAGCGAAGATGCTCAAGCGCAAATCGAATACTACAACAAAAAAGTAGACCAAAAGAATGCCCTTTTAGTGGAGCTGCTCAAAAAATATCCGTTCGAATATGAATTGGTTAATACATCAGATAATGATAAACTGTATAAGGACGGTTTCCAATATGTACTCATTCCGCTACAGAGTACAGGAAGATCTATCAAAAGCATACTGAAATATCCGGTCAATGCCTCGGAAACTCATCAGATAAGTACCGTATACAAAGTCACAGGTGAATCCGAGCTCCGTAAAATGCCTGCAGATGCCAATATTACGAAGTATTACATCAAACAAACTGTGGTCAATGATATCCATGTTGGGGAAGTGTGGGATGCGGATGTATCCTGGGATTTGGCACTGAATAACTTCATTTTAAACATTCGCAAAGCATTTAATAAGTAGGGGTTTGGGGTTATCAGAATCCATAGCCAATCGTAAACCGGAATCATTCGATGTGGATGCCTATCTGAATCGAATCGGGGTGGAAAGAAAAGATCCATCAGCTAAATACCTAAAAGAGCTTCATTACGCACATTTAATTTCTGTACCATATGAAAATCTGGACGTTCACTATGGCAGAAAAATAGAGCTAAGACTAGAAGAAGCTTTCAAAAAAGTGGTGATTAACCAGCGAGGTGGCATTTCGTATGAGTTAAACCTTCTTTTCTATCATTTATTGATTGAATTAGGGTTTTCAGGAATATTAGTTTCCGCAAGACATTATAAAACTGGAAGTCTCTCTCCTGAATTTGATCATGTGGTCATCATTATTCAAAATGTGGAAGGCAAAGATTATTTATGTGATGTCGGTTTTGGAGAGTCTTTCCATTACCCAAAGCTCTTGGAAACTTATGTGAGTCAATTGGATTACACTAAGTATTATCGATTCGAGATAGATATTGATGGTTTGTGGCATTTGAAGGAATCCAATGACAATTCGAATTTCACAACCTATTTTCAATTTGAATTAAAAGGTAATGCTCCAATAGAATTCATTCCTCGATGCAACTGGCTACAAGAAAATGTTCAGTCCTGGCTCCATGAACATAAATTTATTACTCAACTTTTCAGAGAAGGACGAATAACTCTAACAGATCGAAAACTATCTATTCAATTGAAGGGAGAGCAGAAAGAACTGGATATCTTCAATGAAGATGCCTTTCTTTCACAGCTGGAACAACACTTTGGCATTAGATCAACTGACTTACTTCGTCAGTTGATTGATTAATATCGAAGATGCTTCCGCATAGAATGTTTTAGCTATTTCTTCTTGATTCTTATTGTTTTGCAAATGTTTGGAAAGTAAAACTGCACCTGTCCAATCCTCACTGATCCACATTGCGTGATTTGAGAGTTGTGGCAATTGCTGAGTATCCACATGCGGCCAACAATTCACATAGAAATAAGGGCTTTCGAACTGATCATCACCAGGAGACATACCAAGTGAAATTTGTGTATTCGTCTCTGGATCACCGGTATCACGCAGTAAAACATCCATCGCCATATCAAAATGGTGTGGCCAGATATTGATATCTCCTGCTGCAGCAAAGTTTTGCTTAAAATCCCGAAGTGTTGTGTAGGTATTGTGATAGTATTTGGTCAACTCTTTAGCCCCTCTCAGTGAGGGTAAATCAAATGGAGTTCCTGCTGAAATCACATCTTCCGGTAGTTCATATGGAAGATTCAGCGTTAGGTTGGCTGCTTCAAGGCCAAACTTTCCTATCTGCTCCTCAAGCCAAAGCATGAGTTGAGTTACTGTAGCTCCTTCACATTCAAATGTGGATAGCACCGCCACTTTTTCATCTACCAGATAGATCTTGAATTCTTCCAGGCTGATACTACTGCGAAGTGAAATATCTCCTTTTACCCATTTTCCAGCCATCCGTTTCAAGCCGGGCACCCAGGATAAGGTGGCATTCTCGTCACCTTCAGAATTCAGCAAAAATTTTCTACCTACGGCTGCTACGTTCTGTATTGCCTGGTGAAGTTGAATTCTAGCGTGTCTAAGCTCGTCGGGATCCACCACTATGAGCGGATTCCAGGTGAATGTGTCCATAGTCTGGTGATAAAAAAAGGCCTCTTAGAGGCCTACTTGATTATGCGTTTTGAAATTTCTTAACTTCCCTTTTCAAAGCCTCGCGATTGGAGGTGATGGAAGGATCACTAAATACTTTTGAGCTAAGTTTAGAAATTACCGATTTTTTAAATCCTATTTTCTCTGCAAGTTCTTCACAGTATTTGATTTCACTTAGATAAACCTGGCTATCAATTTTCATCAACTGCACAATGTTATAAAGGTACTCAAAACGATCATCGTCAGACATCGTTGAAAGTGCCGGAAGTGGTTCAGGGTTATCCACAAGATGTAGAACATCATCTTCAGAAAGACCATTGGCCTTGCCTAATATCATAATCAACTCGCGTTCTTCACCGGCAAATTCACCGTCAATTTTAGCTAGTTGTATAAGTGTACTTAGTTGGGATTTAATACTCATGATTACGTCAGGTCATATATAAACAGCGATAAAGATAGATTTACCATTGTTTAGAAACAAATGATTTTATGCGAGCAGCTTTTTTGCCTCCTTTTTCAGAAGTTCTCTGTTGGCAGTAATAGCCGGATCCGAGAAAATTCTTGCAGACATTGTTTTGACTACTTTTTTCTTAAATCCTAATTTCTCAGCCATGTCTTCACAGTATTTGATTTCACTCAAAAAGACTTCATTGTCGATTTTCATCAACTGGATGATGTTGTAGAGAAATTCAAATCGCTCGTCAAATGACAAAGATGAAAACACCAAATCCTTCGGAGGCTTAGTTTCCAGGTGTTCTTTAATCAAATCGTTAATCCTTGCTTCAGTCACACCATGTGCCTTTCCAATACTGAAAATTAACATTTTCTCTACTGGGTCAAAGTTCTCATCTGACACAGCTAACTGGATTAGAGACATTAGGTGAGTTTCGAAATTATCCATGCGGTTAGTATGTTTTTATTAAATATAAAAAAAATTCAATCGACTTAATGCATGTAACTGCCAGCATTAACGTCAAAAGTTGATCCAGTAGAGTGATCTGCCATCCCACTGGCTATAAAAGTCACCAAGGGAGCAAGATCTTTAGGTTCGGTAAGGCGCTCCAAAGCTACATCACCTTTCGCATGTTCTTCGCCATATTGCTCCATAAATTCTAAAGCCATATCAGTTCTTACAAAACCAGGTGCCACTACAAAGGCCTTGATACCATCTTTACCATAAGCTCTTGCTATGGATTTTGTTAACGAGACAAGTCCAGCTTTGGATGCCGCATACGCAAGGTATTCTGCCTGATCACCTCTAAATGCCGCTCTGGAACTGATATTAATGATTCGCCCAGAAGCCTTTCGCTGTAAAAAATGATGAATTGCCTTTTTACACAGCATAGATGCAGAGGTCAGGTTAACCATCATGGTCTCATCCCATGCTTTTATCCATTCATCATCTGAAGCAGAAATAGGAGAGGACAGAGCGATACCCGCGTTGTTAATGAGTATTTCCACACTTCCCATTTCCAAAACAACACGTTCAAATAACTTGGCCGCTTCATCAGGCTTTGACAGGTCAGCTTGAAAGGCTTTGGATTCATTGCCAAGGATACTCGCAAGATTCTCCGCTTCTCGAACATTTTTATTATAATGCAATGCTATAGTAGCACCAGCTTCTGCCAATTTAGTGGAGATTGCTTTACCTATTCCTCTACTTGCACCAGTAACCAGAATATTGAGACCAGACAGGTTGATATACATAGTTAAATGTCGTTTGGGGCAAATTACCTAAAGTAGGTCAAAAGTTATAATCTCCATAAGCAGTTTGTTAAGCTCCAAAATACTTCGCATATTTTTCAAATAGTCAATTTACTGTTGCCTAACTACGTGTAATTAAACAATTACTTGAAGTACAATGAATAAAATGACTATATTAGTCATCCCACAGCTTTATAGCATTTTTTCCACCTTGAATTTACTTATATGGGGATTGTAATTCCACTTATATTAATTAGCATATGCTGTTTAGTTATCTGGAGAGCAGGGGACGGATTTATGACCGCCTCTGAATATGTTGGTAGAAATCTATCCGACGGAGTTCGTGGTGCTACCATCAACGCAGTGGCCAGTTCAATGCCTGAAGTATTTACTTCTTTGTTTTTCTTGTTTATCATGAAAGATGCCGAAGGTTTCTCCGGAGGTATTGGGACTACTGCAGGTTCAGCAATTTTCAACAGCATGGTTATACCTGCCGTAGCTGTTTTAGCTGTTATCGGAATTGGATTAACCAAACGAGTTAAAGTATCCAAGAAAGTGATGCTTCGCGACGGACTCAGTTTATTAATTGCTGAGTTAATCTTCATCGTTCTTATAAGTGGATCTCTTTTAGACTGGTATCACGGATTGCTTTTGATGCTGGTTTATGTCGTTTACATCGTCTACATGTTTTGGTCGATGGATAAATCACAGCGTGATGAAATGCTAGAAGAGTCTCATATTTCTGAAGAAGATTTTGAAGATGAAGAGCGT
>CAXEKM010000063.1:0-2530 GCA_963996645.1 uncultured Marinoscillum sp. | reverse complement strand
GGCTTCTACTTCCATAATGGTGTAATCCAGTACGGAATTTTTAGGGTTATCTGGATTGAATGGGAAGTTGAAAAACTCATTGGTTTCGAGATTCATTTTACTCAAACCAAGTGTGTTGGTTGCAACCCATAAATATCCACCGACTTCATGAAAATCATACGTATCATTCACGCCTAGCGAAGTTGATACATAGGGATTGTGTTGAAAAAGTGAGAACCTGTCAAAAAATGCGTGATGTTGATTGACGCCACCTCCATCTGTACTGATCCAGAGGTTGTTGTTTCGATCTCTCATAAGATCCCAAACATCTATGTCGTTGATGGTGTTGGGGTTTTTAGGATCATGATTGTAATGCTCAAAGAAGTCAGTTTCCTTCTTGTAGTGGTAGAAACCACCTCCATTTACTCCTACAAAAATCCCATAGTCGTCTTCATGCAATGTGAGAATGGTATAGTAAAAATTCAATCCATTTTTTCCCGGGACATATTGAGCAAATTCACCGGTTTTGGGATTGTATTTATTGAGGTATGGTTCTGTTCCATTGCGATGACTCCCAAACCATAAATCACCATTTCTACTTAAAAGTAGCGAATATGAATAAAGCCCTGGTTCTGCAAAAACAGGATGCTTATCGTTGTTGATATTTTTAAACTGTCCTGTGTTCTTATTGAGAATATTTAGTCCGTCATAGGTGGTCACATAAATCACCGTATCTGTGACCCAAAGCGCTTTCGTATTGTTGTTGCTAAGACTGAATAGATCTTTCGAGTCATTGACAAAGTGATGAATGCCTTCCTCTCGTTGTTGGTAAAGCCCATCAGCTGCTGCTATCCAAATATCTCCATTACTATCCTTTTTGATCTCATTAATGTTATTGCTAGCCAGTAAAGGAGATGGATGTCGTACTACTTTGTTAGAATCATATAAGTAAATGAACAACCCTTTATCCGTACCAACCCATAACTCCTGATTGTCAATTTGGTGTATGGTGGTAATATCTTCATTGATAAATGGAACCGGGTCTGAATTGGATTGCTCTATGAGTGTCAATTCATGTCCATCAAATCGATTAAGACCAGATCTCGTTCCAATCCAAATGAAGTCATGATTGTCCTGATAGGTAATACGGACAGATGCATTGCTCAATCCATTGGAAACGGTAAGTTTCCGAAAGTTTTTGAATCGCTGTGCTTGAGCCTGGTAGCCAGCGGATAGGGTTACTGCAAGGAACCCAAGAATGAGAAGAGTATTCCGCAGAGTCATTTTCTGCTCATGAATATAATTGTAAATAGGTAAACTTCATGATTATCAGTGGAAGTAAAAAAATAACCCCAGGTTTACTTCATTACTGATCGTAAGACCTGGGGTAAAATTCAACCGTTTTATTTTTTAATTAAAGGCAGTGAACTTACGGTTGAGTTATCATGGATAAGCTGAATGATATACATTCCTTCAGGGAGGTTCCTAACATCAATTCGCTCATCTGAATTTCCTGATTTCAATAATTTTCCTTCCAGGTTTCTTAGTTCGTAATTAATCAGATTACCTGACTTGATTCGAACATACTCAGTTGCCGGGTTTGGATAGATTTTCAATTCTTCCATGGCTCCAGCATTGAGTATAGAAGAGATAACCATCGTTGCTGTGGCCGTACCTGTGTAATTAGTTTCATCAATTGTAACAATTACTTCGTAAGAGCCGGCAATCGACGGTGCCTGTTCAGATCCATTATATGTAACATTGAAAGCTAAGTCTGCTGGATCAGTCGATATCAATGGTGTTTTGGTCTGGCTATCTTCCATATATTCCAAACCTGTTATGCTAATGCTAGCCACTTGCTTTTCGATTGATAATGTGCCATTTTCCAGAGTGATGTTATATAATTCAGAATTACCCCCAGTCAATACTATATCGTAACTTCCTGCATCGCTTGTCTGACTTGCAGCTGTAGAGATTTCTGGTAATTCATCAAGCACTGATGCATCATCATCATTCACAAATCCATTATAGGATAAGGTTAAAGTTGGTAGGTCATCCCCGTAAACGACTGTTACATCGTTTGCCTTAATAGTTAATGGAGCTTTTATTCCATTGAATGATTGACTTGCCGAAGCTGGATTGAAAGAACCATCTCCATTTTGAGTTGCATAAACAGTGATTTCACCAACACCCGTTACCGAAAGGGTTGATCCAGAAATCGATGCTGGCCCTTGAGCGACATAAGTTATCTCTAAATTTGAACTTGCAAAGGCTTCCAGAGTCAAAGTAGAACCATAGGTCAAGTCTTCCAGCTCATTGAAAGTGACCGTTTGATTTTCTTTGTTGGAATCAAAGACATTTATTGCAATGATCTGATCAATCGCGGCTTCATAATTTTCATTTCCATCTTGTGTGGCCATTACCAAATAAGTACCAGTTTGACTGAACGTTAGCGTATTGCCTGACAGGCTTCCGGTTTCTGATAACAAGCTCAATTCAATAGATAACCCAGAGTTAGAAGTAGCAATGATATCCACTGTGTTTTCTGATT
>CAXEKM010000062.1:0-1995 GCA_963996645.1 uncultured Marinoscillum sp. | reverse complement strand
TGATTCGCCGTTGTCAAATTGGCACCAGATGCAGATTCATCTCCCAAATTCAGTAACAAGACACGAACAGCGTTGGATTTCTCAACACTTTCTTCGTCTTGATATTTTTTTATCAGCTTTTTGAACGACTCATCATTTGCTTTAGAGTATTTTGATATAGCATTTACCATTGACCGCCCGACCATACTGATCAGACTAGAAGTTGTTTTTCTCAGTGATCCATTGGTCATATCTCTATTATTGATCAAAGCTACCTTGACCCCAGGAGCGAATGACTCAATCTTATTTTGATCACCAAGCCCCATACTCATCGTTAACTGTACTCGTCTCAGAAAAGCATTGGAGTTTTCCAGATAATTAGTATCTACCTTCACTTCTGGATTAACCAAAGCCTTTAGTCCGAAAAGCGATGCATCTAAAGTATACTTTCCGTCTTCTTTGCCGAAATAGCCAGATTCAGCAGCAACTTTGTATATTCTCGTGAAACTTTCTCGGCTCATATAAGATTTCGAAGAAGCCACATCATTTTCTTGCCCGAACACAGTAAATGAAACCGTAAGGAGGACTATTGTATGGATAAGTTTTTTCATGATACTTCTAATAAAAAAGGGATCGTTTTCGGAGACTTGTAGGTATGTGATGCCAAGGAGGTATCATCCTGATGAAAGGAAATTTCAATAGTCCCATCATCTGGGGGAATAGCTCCAACCATGATGTAATGATCCCCTGTTGAAAGTGATAAATTTGAAGTACCCGAAGAAGAAATTATTATGTCTGGTATCCCTGCTTTGGTCAAAATAACCTCTCCGGCACCTCCTTTGATGGTTACAATTACTTGAATATTTGCCATGTTAGTTTGGTTTTAATGAATGTCAAAGTTGATCGAAGAAGCTAGAACTTTCCATACCTCTTAGTAGGTATTTGCAATCTAACACATCCAATCACGCTTGATGCAAAGCATGAATTTAAATACCAGTAGTTTCGCATTTTAAACTTCGATTATTCTCAATGAGTAAAATCCGCTTAATGAAACCGGGTCCGAATGGACAAGTTATTAATGAGTACGGCATTGCAGAAAAGCCACCTTCGGACTGGGCATTTCTAAAAGCTGGAGATGCTGCTGTTACCAGAAAAGTAACGGCAGCCGGACCGATTTGGCGTGTACAAATCAAAAAAGGAAGACGCCTTCAATCATTGGGAATTTGGGCTCCACAATCGAATATCAGTCAAGCCAAGATGGAGGTTGAGGCTATGCGAACTGACCCAGGCTATGCTAAAAAACAAGCAAGTGCGGCCAAGACCAGAGCCAAGAAACAGGAAAACTACATGGCTGAATTTCAGCTGGAAGTTGCCAAATACTTGAATTTTCACTCTAGCTATGCAGATTTGCAATCCAAAATGGCTCAATTGGTTACGGAGCATGCCATTCCTATTGGAAGTGGTACGGTTGCTCGGACCAGCATGATTCCTGTGGAAGAACGTGCTGGCAAAGCTGTGATTGCCTGGATGCGTCATAAAACAACCAACTATGACAACCTCAAAATAGCACGAATCAAAGGAGAAAGGCGAAAAGTCAGAAAACAGCTAGCACAAAGATCATTGGCTATTCTGAAACAATACAGAAGCGGACAACCAGTGGCTACAGATTGTCCACTTTGGAAAGCATTAAAGGATTGATTTACGAAGCACTATTGAAAACCAGAACTGGCAAATCAGTTGCTTTGACAACTGTGGTTGCAAACGACTCTTTGAAGAACCTAAAGATATTTGGTTTGCCATCTGAAATAACAGCTACCAACCCTGCCTCTATTTGATCCGCAAATAATAACAATCCTTCAAGATCATTTTCGTGCTTAAGTACTTTAGTCTGCATTTTGGAGAACCCCACAGCTTAACCAAAGTTCTCTAAACCCTTTGTCAATGACGCCTGATCGCCACCACCTTCATTGACGACATCTACCAGATGTATTTCTGCGTCTAAACTTGTCAACACAG
>CAXEKM010000061.1:0-2391 GCA_963996645.1 uncultured Marinoscillum sp. | reverse complement strand
TTTCTATTTGGCTTGGAATCTCAAAGGATTCATTATGATCATATAGATAAGTAACATTGATTCCTTCATTATTCAACTGTTTGATCACATTACGAATGGCTTCTCCAGCTCCAAAATCCATTAAAACACTCGGCATCAGGTTATTAGAGATCCTTCTCATCTCATTAATAGTACCATCGAGCATGGTCAGCAACTCTTGTTTTGGATGAGTCTCAATTGAAGAAGACTCTATTTTCAATCTCAACAAGGTCAATAATGGCCCCAAACCATCATGTAGTTCTTTGGATAATCGCGACCTCTCCTTTTCTTCTCCTGATATCAACGATTTCTGATTGGCTCGCTTGAGTTTTTCTTCATTAACCTGATATGCTTTCAAGCGATCTTTCATCTCCATCAACGAGGCACCTAGCTTATCTTCTTCACTTAGCAGTTCATATTCCGCATCAAAATCACCCTGACCAATCTGATCAGCAAAACCAACTGTCTGATCCATTGCTTTGACAAGACCATTCAAAGCCTGAAACATTTGGCCTAATTCATCATTTCCAATATTGCTTTTGTTTACTGGATTGAAAACTCCTTTTGCCATACTCGCTAAGTGCTGCTTGGCTTTCAATACAGGGCTTACCAGCTGTGCTGACAACTCGTAACTCACGGCTAAAATGGCTACCAGTATAATAATGAGCACCACTACTAAATTCTGCCGCAAACTACTCAATGGAAAAAGTGCTTCTTGCTCGTCTATTTCTGAAATGATTACCCAGCTCAACTCTGAGTCCACCAAAAGTTCATAAACACTGAATACTCGAACTCCTCGGTAGTCATCAATTAAGTTCTTACCCGTTTCACCTTCCAGAGCATCTCTTACCGATCTGGTATCCACTAAAATCTCTTGTGGATTCTGATTAGGAGAAAATCGAGAACTCGTACGCATCCGTTTATCACTTCCTACAAGATATGACTCACCGGTCTCCCCCAATCCAGTTCGTTCCATCAGAATGCTCTGCAAATTGGGTCTAACAATGGCTACATCACATCCTTCTGGTTCTCTAATCTGCAAACTGATTGTTACACGACCATCAGGATCATGAGTTGATATGTCTTCAATAGCGACTGTTTCAGTATCCTTAAATCGAATTGGGAAACCTTGTATTGTGGTATCTCTGGAAATATGACCATGAAATAGTACTTCTCCGTAATGTTCACGGAGTTTCAGGTCGTTTCTTTCTATAAAGCTTTCTTCAATACCTTGAAGACGCTGCCTTATTTGTGATACTTTGAGTTGCTTAACAGAGCTAAGCTGTAGGAAAACGCGCTCTTTGAGGGCAGCCTGGAACTGATAGTAATAGAGAGTGGTGATCGCAAAAACAATGGCCATGGCGAAGATCATCATCACCAGGGCCAGTTTGTTGCGTATTTTGATATCTATGAACCTCATCCCACAATAGGATGATTAAGCCATATTAAATTTCTCAGCCGCAGCGCCTTTGAAAGACTCACGTGGCTTCAAATTGAGTGTCATGAACATTTGCTTGTCCTGATCAACTTCTGGATTTGGAGTAGTCAATAACTCATCACCAGCAAATATCGAATTAGCACCAGCAAGGAAACATAACGCTTGCTCTTCCAAAGACATTGAAACTCTACCAGCAGATAGTCTCACTTGTGCTTTTGGCATAATAATTCTAGCTGTAGCAATCATTCGAACCATATCCCAAACAGAAACACGTGGCTGTTTCTCCAATGGTGTACCTGGAACCGGGACTAAGGCATTCACAGGAACAGACTCTGGATGCTCTTCCATGGTCGCCAGGGTATGAAGCATTCCAATACGGTCTTCATTTGTTTCGCCAAGGCCAATGATTCCTCCAGAACAAACAGAGATATCTGCTTTTCTCAGGTTATCGATCGTATCTAAACGGTCATCATAGGTTCTGGTAGTAATGATCTCTTCGTAGTGTTCTTCTGAAGTATCTAAATTATGATTATAAGCATACAATCCTGCATCCTTCAGCTTTTTCGCTTGATCTTGGTTCAGCATACCAAGTGTACAACACACTTCCATACCAAGAGCATTCACTCCTTTTACCATATCCAGGACTTTATCAAAGTCTCTATTATCTCTTACCTCTCTCCAGGCTGCGCCCATACAGAATCGAGTACTACCATTCTCCTGAGCATTTCTTGCCTTTTCCAATACAAAATCCACATCTAACAATTTGTGAACTTTTACATCCGTATGGTATCTAGCTGCTTGTGGACAGTAAGAACAATCTTCAGAGCACCCGCCAGTCTTTATAGACAACAAGGTACAAACCTGAACTTCATTAGGGTCATTGTATTCTCTATGAACAGTAGCTGCTTCATAGATCAATTCCATCACAGGCTTAT
>CAXEKM010000060.1:0-4819 GCA_963996645.1 uncultured Marinoscillum sp. | reverse complement strand
GACTGCCAATGTCGAGCATGATACCCACATGGGCAATTTTGGTATTACTTATTTGTTTGTGAATAATCCGAATACCATTCGGTAACTCAATCAACTCATGATCATTCATAGGGGCGCAAATTTACTAATTTTAAAGCTCTCGAACCTAGTTTATGCAAATACTGATTATTCAGACGGCTTTTATCGGAGATGTAGTGTTGGCTACATCAGTTGCAGAGAAACTGCACCATCAATTTCCGAATGCCTCCATCGATTTTTGTGTCAAATCAGGATGTCAAGAGCTATTTGATCAGCATTCTTATATACGCAGTGTTCATCAATTTGATAAGCACAACAAGGTTTCTAGCCTAATACAATTAATTAGGAGGTTTAGATCCATACGATATGATTTAGTGATCAATCTGCATCGATTTTTGAGTAGCGGAATGTTGGCGGCTTTTTCAGGTGCGGATCAAATCATAGGGTTTAAGAAGAACCCATTGTCCTTTTTATTTTCAGAGCGGTATGATCATTCCTTTGATGGTCAGCATGAAATTGATCGTAATTACCATTTGATTGCTGGAATTACGGATGATTCTGATCCTGCTATGCCAAAGCTGTATGTGAGTCATCTGATAAAAGCAATGAAGGAAAAGTATGGTAAAGATTACGTTACCATATCTCCTGGATCTGTTTGGCAAACGAAAAAAGTGCCTCTGGAAAAATGGGGGGAATTAATCAAGGAAAAATTACCTAGAAAGAAAATCTATTTACTAGGAGGTAAGGATGATATATCTGATTGTCAGTTCATTCAAAATCAGTGTGAGGGATTGCTGGTGACAGTTTTGGCCGGCCAATTGTCGATGTTAGAATCTGCAGCGTTAATGAAAGGAGCAAACATGAATTACGTAAATGATTCTGCTCCTTTGCACTTTGCTTCTGCTGTAAATGCTTCGGTCACAGCTGCTTTTTGTTCAACAATTCCTGCCTATGGATTTGCACCTTTGTCGGATATATCGTTTATTGCCGAGACCGGTGAACAACTTCCATGCAGGCCCTGTGGAATTCACGGTAAACGCCAGTGTCCTCAAGGCCATTTTAGGTGTGGAAGTACAATAATTCTGTGAGTTATATGATTGCAATCATATAACCATTTGTACTAATGAGCCTAGACTTTAAAGAATTTGATTCCTCTAACAAAGTGAAGGGGGTAATCAAGTCTTTTTTTGTGATTAACTATGCTGATGAGGAAGAACGCAAGGATTTCCTCCTTCCTAATGGTACGCCCTCTTTTTTCATCATTCAAACAGCAAGTGGAGTGGAAATCAGCATGATGGATTCCAAGAACTCGCAGTTGCTCGATGAAGGAATTTATATTGGGTATATCAGTAATCTGGTAGAATATTCGCACAAAAAGATTCGTGTAATAGGGGCCTCCCTATATCCAATGTATATGTTTTTGCTGTTTGGAATTACGCCAAAACAGCTAATGAATAAATTTATCAAACTTGAACAATTTCCAGAGCTCAGTCTGCTTCAAGAGGTTTTCCAAATGGAAGATTTGACGGAGACTGAGATATTGGCTTTGATTGAACAGTTTGTGGAAGCCAGGCTCAAAGCCAATGCGATTAGAGAGGATCTACTAGATCTGTTTAAGCGGCTGACAGGACCTGATGGATATAAAATAAGTGTAGAGCAGATGGCCTCAGATATGGGTTTTACCAGAAGGCATATCTCTGATTTGTTCAATAAGTATTTTGGGATGTCCCCAAAGCAATTTGTGAAGCTGTCCCGATTTAATCAAGGGCTGAATTTGATTACAGAAATGCAAAGTGGAGATACCTATGCTTCCATAGCTCAGCAACTTGGTTACCATGATCAGGCGCATTTCATTCGAGATTTTAAGAGCATTTGTGGAAAAACGCCGAGTGAACTGAAAACTTTACCAGAATCTTTGGCATATCAGTTTCGATATTTCAAATAGTTCTTGTTTATACAATTAAATGTCATTTTGCGGTGCTTACTTTGAATAGCTTGTTTGCATTTAAATGTTGGATGCCTTAGTTGCTTAAGGCATTCTCCGCTGGTAAGAGGGTCATGATTTATTGAATCATGGCCTTTTTTATTTGCTCCAGTTTTTGTGATAAGAATGCTTTGTCTTTCTCATTTTTGGCTAATTCAATAGCCTTTTCTGTAAAAGCTTTTGCTTTTGGTAAGTCTCCGATACGTTGATACAACTCAGCTTCCGTTGCTGCAAGTAAATGGTTTGATTTTAGAGATGGCTCAGAGTTCAGCTTGTTGAGTTCAGTAATTGCAGCCTCTGCTCCGTGCACCATAGCAAATGGATACACCCGATTAAGGGCCACTACAGGGTTAGGTCTCAAAGTATATAAGTGATTGTACAACATTAAAATGTATTTCCAGTTAGTGTCTTCCCAAGTATTAGCGGCACAGTGAATGCCGCTTATAGCCGCTTGGATGAAATAAGTGTTTTTTATTCCATTATCTATGGTCGTCAAATAGCGATTGCCAAAAGTAATATGACGTTGATCCCACTTGGATCGGTCTTGATCAGTAAGAGAAATGGCCAGTCCTTCCTCATCTACTCTTGAGTCAAATCGAGCAACTTGAAAGTGCATAAGTGCCATCAAAGATCTAGTCCACTCATTATTGGTAGAAGAGTTTTCTAACAAAAGCTGATTCAATCGCATAGCTTCTTCGCATAAGTCACGTCGTATTAATTGCTCGCCTTCCGTGCTTTTATATCCTTCGTTGAAAAGGAGGTAGATCGTTTTTAATACCATTTGAAGACGATCACTGATGGCTTCTGCTTTCGGTAATTCAAGTCGAATATTTTCTTTTTTGAACTGTGTCTTCGCCCTGGTGTAAGACTTGGCGATGGTTTCCTCCTTTTTTAACAGCGCAGAAGCGATTTCCCGAATGGATAATCCACCTAATATTTTAAGCGTAAGTATGATTTGATAATCCGCGCTCAATTTGGGATTGCAGCAGGCAAACATCATTTTGATCATTTCGTCATTGAACTGTTCTTCTGCAGGCATTTCTTGATGATAATGCTGGTCAGGAACCTGTGTGGCATAGAAGACTTTTTGTTGCCTTCGTAAATGATCAATGATTTTGTTTTGGGCTACTCGTATGATCCAACCGGACGGATTATCTGGTATTTTGCCATAGCCCCATTTTTGCATGGCTTTGCTAAGTGCTTCCTGTACTGCATCTTCAGCTAACTCTAGATATTGAACACCAAACTTTGAAGTCAATAGGGTAACCGCTTTTCCAAACTCATTTCTGAAAAAGTGATCTACAAGTTGATTAACTGGTTTTTGAGGCATCAGAAAAGGCCATTTTTATCATCGATAAAAATGGCCAAAATAGTTACATATCTACAGCTTCTCTTACTTCTACGATACCACCAAAGTCAAAAATTGGACAGCCTTTAGATAACTCAACAGCTTCATCTAATGTGTTAGCTTCAACAATTACATAGCCGCCAACTATCTCTTTTCCTTCAGGGTAAGGGCCGTCGGTGATGATTTCACCTCCTTTTTCAACCACTTTGCCTTCATTGTTAAGTGGTAGTCCTGGTACAGGTTCGTCGGTTTTACTTATTTGAATCATCCATTCATTCCACTTGGCCATATGGTTTTGCATTTCTTCAGGTGATAATTGAGCATAACCTTCATCGCCGCCTCGGAATAAGTACAAGAATTGTTTCATGATAAAAAATGGTTTGAGTTTAGAATTTAACTTGTTTTGACTGAATGACGAACAGGCTTCTCATAAATGGACAAGCTTATGCAAAAAAAAATCCACTTATCAGAGACAAGTGGATTAGTTGCGGTGTAAGATAAACTCTTAGTTTTTGCAGGTTTTGATGCCAAAAGGTGCGTAAAGTGGACAGAAGCTTATTAAACTAGTAAGTATAAATATGCCTGCCAATGCCAATAATACGATGGCTACTGTGCCAGAAATTACTCCTAAGAAATACAATGCTGCGACTACTACTGCCAGTAATATTCTAATTACCCGGTCAGCTATTCCCATATTTTTTTTCATTTTATTGGTTTTTTATCGTGATCTAATTGAATGATGAGATAAAATTAGAATGCGACTAAACCAATGTCAGTGACTTTAGTCACCAGCCGTAGAAAATTTCTATGTGATTATCAGATTGTTGGATTTTTCCTTCTGTTTCCAGTTTTTTCAGCACTCTGGTGACGACTTCTCGCACGGTACCTACTTCGTTTGCAATCTGCTTATGAGAAATCTTAAGTGGATTTTTGCCGGTTATTTGAGCTTTTTCGCTTAAATAGGAATAGAGACGCTGATCCATTTTATGGAAAAGCAAATGATTGATCGTGTCAAGCAGATCGACGTATCTCTGGTTGAACTGCTTAAAGAAGAGTGTATTGAAGTCTGGGTAGTTACTTCTCCAGGTAGGAATTTTAGAAACGGGTATCAGTAGCAATTCAGAGTCTTCTTCAGTTTTAGCATAAATGCGGCTGGGCTCGTTTTCAATGCTTGCAGAAAAAGACATGATACAGCTTTCGTCTGGTTGTATGTAGTAAAGCAGTAGTTCTCTCCCTTCCTGACGTGTGTAGACTTTTACTAATCCTTTAATTACCAAAGGAATAACTTTGATGTATTGTCCCTCATGAAGTAATTCGGTATTGGCTTCAATAGTCATTATTTGAGATTCAGCTTCAATCTCGGTGGCTAATACAGGGTTCAATTGTTTTAAAGCAGTAGATATTGCCATTCTTTTGACTTACTCCCAGAAAATTTCCTTGACTTGTTGATCCAATAAGATACTCGTTTG
>CAXEKM010000059.1:0-7128 GCA_963996645.1 uncultured Marinoscillum sp. | reverse complement strand
GTTTTCACCAAGTAACAACGTATTAAGCGGTTTGCTTAGAAGTATAGAAAGTATCAGTCCAATCACTAGAATAGGGATGAAAACAGATAATTCAGCCCAACTCAGACTGCCTAAGCTCCCAAATGACCAGATTACATATGCTTGAATATTTTCTGCCTGACTGAAGAATTGCAAAATGCTGACAAACGCTCCAGAAGCCGCACCAAACATTAATCCGATGATCAGTAAAGTGACGCTGTCCTTGATTCTGGAAGCAGCAAGTGATATGATCAAAAGCACTGATAGTGACCCAAGTCCAGCTGCTGCAACAAGCAACCAACTTCTTCCTATTCCACTTAGTTCAAGAAATCCGCCAATATAAAACCCTAAAAAGATGGCTATGGCTACTCCGAGCCCTGCTCCAGAGCTGATGCCCAATACATATGGACCTGCTAAAGGATTTCTAAAAAGGGTTTGCATTTGCAGTCCGCTCACACTTAAGGAACTGCCAACGAGCAATGCCGTAAGCGCTTTTGGAAGTCTGAAATTTCTAAGGATTAAATCCCATCCATTATTACCGGTAGAACCTGAAGTGACGAAATTAAATACCTCGCCAAGGTCAATAGATACCGATCCAAAGCATAGGTTTAGTCCAAAACAAAACACCATGGCAATGCTCAAGCTGATCAATATTTTGATCCATTTTTGTCTCGATTCTTCCAGATGCTGATGGATCATTGGAGTTGTTCGTAATAGTAGGTTTCGTATTCTGGAAGTAATTCTGGATGTAAAATCTTAATCATATCTGCCAGTACCAAATCAGGTCTCGCATAGCCAGATTCAAAAAAATCATAGCCACCATATTCATTCAGTCTTTTACTGTAATTATACAATTTACCGTTTTGGAATGCATCGAAATCGGCGTAGCGCTCGTCTTGACCTTTGAGGGCAGTTGCAGAATTGAAGGTGCTTGTTCCGATCCAATAATCGGCAGTTCTTGCCTTATCAAAAACAGATTCGAAACTTAATTCCAGCCATCCGCCAGTAGAATCTTGTTCCCATAAATAATGTCCACCCGCATCTTTGAA
The DNA here is from genome assembly GCA_963996645.1 of uncultured Marinoscillum sp. GTDB lineage: Bacteria > Bacteroidota > Bacteroidia > Cytophagales > Cyclobacteriaceae > Marinoscillum. The sequence continues at coordinate 6,061 of CAXEKM010000059.1, read as the reverse complement.
GAAACCTGAAGACCAATTCATTCCGCCCGGTAAAAACCACACATCACCATATAGAACGCCACTAACTATGCTAGGACGATTTTCTATTGATGTGGTCAATGTCTTCAGTGAATCATAAGTTGTGACGATGCTTGAGAAAATAGAGTCCGCTTCAGCTTCTTTGTGAAATAACGCTCCGAAAAATTTGATCCACTCAGCTCTTCCGAGAGCAGACGATTCCAGGTAGTCTGCGTTGTAAATTACCGGAATTCCAGCTTCAGCAATTTTGTCTAGAGAAGAGGATTCACTACCCATATCAAAGGCAATCACCGCATCTGGATTGAGTGAAATCAGGATTTCCAGATTAATATTTCCATCTGTTCCCAGGTCTTTTATTGTTCCTTGATCTACTAGGTTTCTGATTTTTTCTGAGCTGATGTAGTTGGTGTTTGGAAAGCCAACTAATCGATCTTCCAGGCCTAACAATTCCAAATATGGGAGGTGTGTTGTAGAAGTTACAACCACTCGTTTGATGGAATCCTGAAGAGAATAAACCTTTGGTTTTACAGCTCCTGGCCAAGGTTTTGAAACGACCAATTCATTATTGGAGAATGAGAAATTAGTAGCAAAATCTAATTGGCTAGATGTCTGATAGTTTAACTCAGAAGACTGCTCTTGCTGATTAGTTTGACAGCCAAAAATAAAAAATGTGGTAAGTGCTAAGAACCAATACTTCATGCGTCAAAATTGAATAAAAAAATTAAGACCAGTAAAAAATCTCAAGGTACTGGCTACATTTGCATCCGATTATGGTTATTGCCGATGCTTCGCATGTCAATATTAAAAGGGAATTCGGTGTAAATCCGAAGCTGTCCCCGCAACTGTAATTTCCAATTGATGATTTGTCTCATCATGCCACTGGACAGACGTGAAAGTCTGCCTGGGAAGGCGACAAATCAGGAAAAGCCAGGAGACCTGCCACGATCTTTTTTAATTCCAAGCTTCGGGTTGAAAGCAAAGGAGATAGAACACCTCTGGGTTTTCCATACTCTAATACTTTTTTCCGATGGCTTTGAATGAACTGATAAGGTTTGATTCATGGTCTCGAGAATATGTGTGTATGTTGTTTTGTTGTCGTTGACACGTTTGGTGTTAGCACAGGAAGATACTGTCCAGCTCGAAGCGATCACCGTATCCGCACTTCAGTTTGAGCGATTTACCACAGGAAGCCAGCTACAACCAATCAACTTTGACGTGAGCTCATCTCTTGAGAAAGCTCTTTCTCAGCAAAGCAGTATTTATTTTAAGTCTTATGGCAATGGACAATTAGCTACAGTTGCTTTTCGAGGTACTTCTGCTAGCCAGACCAATGTTCTGTGGCATGGAATTCCTGCTAATTATCCTACACTGGGGCAGATGGACTTTTCACAATGGCCAGCGTGGATGATGGACGAGTTGCAGTTAAGTCCAGGAGCCAATTCTTCTCTTTATGGCAGCGGAGCAATAGGGGGTTCTGTGTTAGTTGATTCTGATATTGCTCATAAGTCCAAGGGAGCTTCACTTTTAGTTGGAGTGGGAAGTTTCGGTGAATTCAAGACAGGAATAAAAGCTACTTATGGAGAAGGTCGATTCAAGGCAAATACCAATCTCTATCGATCTTATCTTCAGAACGATTTCCGGTATGAATACAATGGTGAGACGCTTCGTCAGAATAATGCATCGTCATTGATAAAAGGTATCAAGCAGCAGTTCACTTATTCAACTTTACATGGCACTAGTTTTTTTGCTGACTTTCAATACACTGTCAATGATCGTGAGATACAGCCAACCAAGAGTGCACCCACTTCTCAGGATCAGTTGTTGACCAACAATACTCGCTTGGCTGTCGGAGCAAATCAGGAATGGTCAAAAAGTAGCCTGAATGTTACTTTGGCGTGGTTAAAAAACGATCAAGTCTATAATGAGACGGATCAAACCACCGGAAATCAATATTCTTCCTTAATCTCTTACTGGTATCAGCTGAATGATCAATTGGAATTTCGGGTTGGAGGGAATACTAACCTATTTACTGCTTCCTCAGATAGTTATTCGGATAGGTTTCATGATTTGCAGGCTGATGCTTTTACTTCTGTCAGTGCAAAGCCATTGCTTTGGTGGCAGTCGGTTCTAAATCTTCGTCAATCGTTTTATGCAGATCAGTCACCATTTGTCCCTTCTTGGAGCAATCAATTGACTATTGTTCAAGCTGAGAAGATTCATATTAGTTTCAATGAAAGTTTTGCCTTCGGATTTAGATATCCTACACTAAATGATCGCCACTGGACTCCAGGTGGTAATCCTGATTTGCAACCTGAAAGGAGTAAAACCCTCGATGGTGAATTCGATCTGAAATTACCTATTGTATTGAATGGTGTTTCGATTAAAATTGGCGGATATCAAACATGGTCTGAGGATTGGATCGTCTGGTTGCCATCGGAAGCTGGATATTGGGTACCGCAGAACTTTAGAGAAGTGGAGATCTCAGGATTGGAATCTTCGCTTGGAATTAATGGTGATCTTTTGGGTGTCTACATGCTGAACGCTTCATATACATTTAATAGATCTATCAATAAAACAGGATCCAACTCAGGGAAATTACTTCCTTATACTCCAGAACATAATGCTCGAATCAGTTGGCAACATCACATTAGAAAATATTTCAATTATCGCTTGAATTCCTCCTTTACGGGAAAGCGATATACGACACTTGATAATACAAAAAGGTCATCGGTAGCTCCATTTTTTATTCTTGATTTTACATTGGGTCGAGAATTTGAGCTACCCCTTTTTGCTATTTCTATTGATGCATCCATCAATAATCTGTTGGATGCCAATTATGAGAACTTAAATAATCGGGCCATGCCTGGTAGAAATTATCAGTTACAATTAATTATCAATTACAATCGATGAATACGTTTTTTAAATCACTTTACTTTTTAGCAGTTATTACAATTTTAGCTGCTTGTGATGGCAATGATCCAGAGCCGGAGGTTGTGGGTCAGTTTGATGGAGGTGTTTTTGTTTCTAACGAAGGGAATTTTGGTGAGGGTGATGGCTCTTTAAGCTTTATCAGTAGTGAAGGTGAAGTAAGCAATGATTTATTCGCTAGTGTGAATGCAAAAGATCTGGGTGATGTAGTTCAGTCACTTCATATTTCAGGTGATTTGCTTTTTGCTGTGGTTAATAACTCCAATAAAATAGAGGTGGTAAGCCTTTCTGATAGTTTGAAGAGTCAGTACACAATAGAAGATGTAGCTCTTCCTAGATATATGGATTCTGATGAGGAAAATGGTTATATAACTGAGTGGGTGAGCTTTGTTGATGCAGGGCGAGTAACCATTTTTGATTTAGAATCGGGAAATATTTCAAAGTCAATAGAAGTAGGCTACGGAGCTGAAGGTGTGAAAGTAGTAGGGGAGAAGTTATTCGTTGCGAACAATTTCGGTACCTCCGTTACTCTAATTGACCTTGCTTCTGAGACAGTAACTACGGAAATTGAAGTGGGAACTTCTCCTAAATTGTTGGTAGTGGATGCTCAAGGTGATGTATGGGTGTCTTGTCAGGGTGGTTACGATGAAAATTGGGCTCCTGCGAATGATGGAAAACTAGTTGAATTAGATGCAGCAACAGGTGAAATTAAGACCACACTTGAACTTGAAGCTAATTTCAATGGTAAAATTGATGTGAATGCAGATGGAACTAAGTTGTTTTATTCTGTTGGACCAACTATTTATTCTATGAATACGTCTGGATCGGCTGATGCACAAGAAATATATACCTCTACGAGCCTATTCTCTTATTATGGTTTGGCTATTGGATCTGATGACATGATTTATGTGACAAATGCTGCTGGATTTATTGAAGCAGGCTCTGTATTGAAAATATCAACTGAAGGATCCGTAATTGAAACCTTCAATGTAGGTCGAGGACCAAACGACTTTGCGTTTAACTAAATAACTGTGTGACTGCATGGCGGACTGACAGTTCGCCAGCAGTTACCTGTTTTTCCATTTCTTTGATGCGGTCGATTTTTTCTGGATTGTGGTAAAAGCTTTCCTCTAATTTTAACTTGATAAGGTCATGCATCCATTTCAGGTTTTGTCTTCTTCTGTTTTCCAGTAGAAACTTGTTTTCAGCAAGCTTAGCTTCAAAATCACACATCATTTTCCAGATATGATCAATGCCTGTTTCTTCTACCGCAGAGCAAAGTTCCACCGGTACTATCCATCCTCCTTCATGAGGAGGAAGTAAGTGAAGGGCATTTGAGTAATTCTTTTTAGCACGTTTTGCAGGGCTGATATTGTCTCCATCTGCTTTATTTATAACTAATGCATCAGCCATTTCCATAATGCCTCGTTTTATTCCTTGAAGCTCATCACCACCTCCTGCGAGAATTAGTAAAAGGAAGAAATCAACCATGTCTTTTACAGCGGTCTCTGATTGTCCCACACCTACCGTTTCTACAATAATTACATCATAGCCCGCCGCTTCGCATAATAAAATAGTTTCTCTAGTCTTTTGAGCAACTCCTCCCAGTGAATTTCCAGATGGAGATGGTCTGATATAGGCGTTCGGATCTTTAGATAATCTGTTCATCCGGGTCTTATCCCCGAGGATACTTCCTCTGGTGATGGTGCTACTTGGATCTATTGATAATACAGCTACTTTTTTACCAATAGCAGTCAAGAATGAACCAAAGGAATCTATAAAAGTGCTTTTGCCTACTCCAGGTACTCCTGTGATGCCTATGCGTATACTTTTACCAGTTTGCGGGATGATTTGGTCCAATAATTTGGCTGCTAACTCTTGATCAAAAGCTAATTTGCTCTCTATGACTGTAATAGCTCTGCTTAGGACAATTCGATTCGATTGATCGATGCCTTTGACCAGTTCGTCTAATGAGGGTCTGTTTATTGCTCGATCTTTCATTTTTTTATATGTATTTTGATTGAAAAATTGATTAATTTCAATAAAAAATTATATTTTACTTATATTGCATTTGATCTGTGGCCGAATGCTGGTTAATTGCGGGTAAAGTAAAATCTTTTTTAATCACCCGCTAACAGTAAAAAGTATGTTTAAAAAGTTTTGGTTAGATGTAATATTCGGAACCATATTCATTTTCGGCTTGATGGGACTGTTCAACAGTGTCACAGCATTTAAGATCTTTGACGTATTTGACCCTATTGGTAATGCTTTTGGTGATATGGAGCTTACTGACATTGTGTTTTCACAACTTCGGGACGATCCTGTAGCGGATGATCGGGTAATACTGGTAAACTTGAGTAACCTCAGCAGAGGTGAAATCGGGATGATGTTGCAAATTATTGCTAAATACAATCCTGCTTGTATCGGTATTGACTCCTTTTTTTATGATCCGCATGAAGATGATCCAGAAGGAGACATGATGTTGATGTCCGGTCTGGAAAGTGTGGGGAATCTGGTTTTAGCTGAAAAGCTTCTGTTAGATGATGAAGATCCTACTAAAGATACAGTGGCTTACTCCTGGGATGTGTTCAATTCATTTGCTGAACACAACGCATTTGTGAACCTTATCACCGATGCAGATACACAGGAAGAGTTGAAAATGTGTAGGACTTTTATTCCGCAGCAAGAGATTAACGGTGTGAATCATGTGGCATTCGCTGTAAAAATGGCAGAACAGTATGATTCATTAGCTGCAGCTGAATTTTTGAATCGAAATAATCTTGAAGAAATTATCAACTACCGTGGTAATGTTCTTGATTATGGAGCCACCAAGTTTGGTAATAAATATTACGCATTGGATGTTGCGGATGTATTTGAAGAAAACTTCACTCCTGATATTATAGAAGGTAAGGTGGTGATGTTTTGTTACCTAGGAAGATATCTTGGTGATAGAGAGTCTTTTGAGGATAAATTTTACACTCCATTAAATGAAATATACATCGGAAGAGCATTTCCAGATATGTATGGTGGAGTTGTCCACGCAAATATCATATCTATGATCTTAAACAGGGATTATATCGATGATATGAGTGATGGTGCAGGATACATTTTTGCG
>CAXEKM010000058.1:0-3729 GCA_963996645.1 uncultured Marinoscillum sp. | reverse complement strand
CGGTCAGGTACCAGTACAAATTAGAAGAAGTGGTCGTTTCAATCTTGGCGGTGTAGATTATTCTATGGCTCAGTGGTTCCCTAAAATGGCTGAATTTGATGATATGGGTTGGCATACTACTCCGTATGTTGGTAGAGAATTCTTTGCCCCATGGGGAGATTATGATGTTAAAATCACCATTGATAAAAATTATGTAGTTGCTGCTACAGGTGATTTACAGAACAAAAATGAAATTGGTTACGGTTACGAAGATGAAGGCGTGAATGTAAAACGCAAAGGCAAAACAATCACCTATCACTTCATAGCTAAAAACGTACACGATTTTGTATGGGCAGCAGACCCTGAATACACTCAAACGAAAGCTCAGGTACCAGATGGACCACTTATCAGATTCTTCTACATACCTGGTGAAGAGACAAAACTTTGGGAGGAACTTCCTTCATACACCGTTAAGGCTTTCCAATACATGGAAAAAACTTTTGGCAAGTATGGCTGGGATCAATACTCTGTAATCCAAGGTGGTGATGGGGGAATGGAATACCCGATGGCTACATTGATTGCCAACAAAAGACCGAATGGCGTTAGATCATTGAAATCTTTGATAGGTGTGACTATTCACGAGATGATGCACAGCTGGTACCAGGGTATGCTTGCTACCAATGAAAGCTTCTACCCATGGATGGATGAAGGATACACTTCATTCGCTGAGAGTTATACTTCAAATTTCCTGATGGGTGAAGAAAAAGACAACCCTCTTGAAGGAAGCTATAAAGGCTATATCAGATGGGCAACATCAGGAAAGGAAGAACCAATTTCAACACATGCGGATCACTTTAATACGAATAGAGCATACTCTGTAGGATCATACACTAAAGGAGCTGTATCTCTTGAGCAACTTTCATATATCATTGGTAAAGACGCAAGAGACAAGGGTATTCTTAGATACCATAGAGAATGGGCCTTTAAACACCCTGACTTGAATGACTTCATTCGCGTTATGGAAAAGCAAAGTGGAATAGAGCTGGATTGGTATTATGAATACTGGGTAAATACGACCAAAACCATCGATTATGGAGTTAAATCTGTTGTTGCTAATGACAAAAACTCGACAATTACTTTGGAAAGAGTAGACCTAATGCCAATGCCTATTGATCTGGTAATCACCAAAACTGATGGCTCTCAAATCATGTACTACATGCCATTGACCATCATGAGAGGTGAAAAACCGAACGAATCAGGCTTAGAAAGAATCACTCTTAAAGACTGGCCATGGACACACCCGACTTATACGTTTGATGTGAATATTCCTGTTTCTGATATCGCTAAAATCGAAATCGATCCAGAGCAAAGAATGGCTGATATTAACAAAGAAAACAATGTGTATGAATTGGAAGAGACAACTGTTACGCCAAACTCTAACACTAATAAATAATTAGAAATAGCTTCAATAAAAAAGGCACCAAATGGTGCCTTTTTTTATGCCTTGATGCGAATGAATTAATCAGTTATATCTGCTTTGATACTTATCATCTGACTTGGAGCAGTAGGGTCATTACTAAAAACTGTTATCGTCTTATACTGACGACCTCTCCTACTCGTCGTATCAAAAGAAACCTCCATTTTTACGGTTTCTCCAGGAGCTATCACATCTTTTTCTGGTGTTGAAATTGTACAGCCGCAATTAGGCTTAGCCTTACGAATACTCAATTCAGACTTCCCCGTATTCGTTAATGAAAATTCAGTTACCACTTTATTCCCCTGTGTTACAGTTCCAAAGTCATGCTGAGTACGATCAAAGGTTAACTTAGGCGCTTTAGCCAATTCGTCAGCAGTCATTTCAGGAAAATACTCTTGAATCGTTGCTATTACATTAAAAGACTTTTCAGCCTCTTCTGATTCATCAGTAAATAATACGACATTGTCAGAAACAAACCCCAAATCATTTTTTGCCTTAGGATCATAAGTTACAATCATTACACCTAGATCCTCCGGCTGCAATACTTCTGGATCAAAAGATACAGAGATGTATTTCGGACCTACAATACTATCCAGCCAAGTCACAGCAGAATCACCTGCATTGTACACATCAAATCTTTTCACCACCAACTCTTTATCAGTGACCTTACCCATATTAAAGGACTTGTATTTCACTCTTAAACTACCAATCATAGTTGGCAATTCATCTTCAATGGTCTTAGGCTTAGGCTTAACAATCCCTTCTATATACAATGTAGTGGATTGCGATTTGCTTCCCAGTTTATAAGTTACAGCAAGAGACTTATCAAACTTCCCTGGTCTATTCAATGGATTATACTCGGCAGTTATTGACCCAGAGTCTCCAGGCTGAATAGCTTCTTTAGTCCACTGTGGCGTAGTACATCCGCAGGATGCCTGTACACCATTAATTTGAACAGCCTCAGAACCTGAGTTCACAAAAGTGAAAGTATACGAGACAGGTCCATCCTCCTCTTTTACTTCACCAAAATCATGTGTACTCTTATCAAATTCCAATTCTTGAGCCATGCCTAAACTCATAATTCCCAGGCATGCAAGCATTGTTAAAGCCAATCCTCTCATTCTTGTGATTATTTTTTGATTCTTTTAGTCAACAAAGTAAACGTAGACAAAGATTCAAATTATTTAGGTTTGCACAAAAATTTTGGAATGGCAAGAATACTGACTGGAATCCAGAGTTCTGGGAAACCACACTTAGGCAATCTATTAGGAGCAATTCTACCGGCAATTGAATTATCAAAAGACGAGAAAAACGAATCGTTCTTCTTCATTGCTGATCTACATTCGTTAACCACGATAAAAGATGCTCAAACTCGAATCGACAATATCAATTCGGTAGCAGCAGCTTGGCTCGCATGTGGGTTTGACACAGAAAAAAACCTATTCTACAGACAGTCAAAAGTTCCTTCTGTTTGCGAACTGGCATGGTATTTAAATTGCTATACACCATTCCCAATGTTGGCGAATGCCCATTCATTTAAGGACAAATCGGATAGATTATCAGATGTAAATGCAGGACTATTTACTTATCCTGTACTTATGGCTGCTGACATTTTACTTTATGATGCTGAGTTTGTACCTGTAGGTAAAGACCAAAAGCAGCATCTCGAAATGGCTCGTGATATAGCTTCAGGTTTCAATCATCAGTATGGAGAAACGTTTGTATTACCAGAAGCCCGTATAGATGAAAACATTATGACCATTCCGGGTATTGATGGACAGAAGATGAGTAAGTCCTATGGAAACACCATAGATATCTTCCAAACCGACAAAAAGCTCAGAAAAAATGTCATGCAAATTGTGACAGACAGCACTCCTATGGAGGAGCCTAAAAATCCGGACACATGTAATGTTTTTGCACTGTATAAGGTACTAGGAAACGAGGCTCAAATAGCTGAAATGAGAGCCAATTATGAAGGAGGTAATTATGGCTATGGCCATGCAAAACAAGCGCTTTATGAACTGATAGTAGAACGTTTCGGAGAAATACGAGAAAAATACGAGTACTTTATCAATAACCTGGAGGAGTTAGAAAAGAAGCTGCAAGATGGTGAACAACGAGCAGCCTCTATTGCTGATCAGGTACTAAAAAGAGTTAGAGCCAAAATAGGCTATTAATTTTCATTTGCAATCCAGACAGTTTCTTTGAAAGGAACTGTCTGTCCTTGCAAGATCAATCTAGTTGGCCCAGGAACTAATACGAGCTTTGCATTG
>CAXEKM010000057.1:0-2119 GCA_963996645.1 uncultured Marinoscillum sp. | reverse complement strand
TCTCCACACAATCCGGCCAAAGCATACGCGTGTATTTTGCGCTATCAATTGGGTGACTGGAAGCCGTATATTGTGAAAACGACGAACTATGGAAAAAGCTGGGAGTTGATCACCAATGGCATTCCGTCGGATTATCCAGTACGCGTGGTTCGTGAGGATCCAGAAAAAGAAGGATTGTTGTTTGCAGGAACGGAATACGGTATGTTCGTTTCTTATGATGACGGAGCCAACTGGAAATCTTTCCAGAACAACTTACCTGTGACGCCAATCACCGATATCAAGCTTCATCGTAATGATTTGGTCATTTCTACAATGGGACGTGGATTCTGGATTTTGGACAATGTATCTGTTTTGCAACAATATGATGCAGCTGAAAAGCTGGCTATTTACTCACCTGAGCAAACGATTCGCTACCGAATGAGAAGCTACGGTGACGCCATTCCTGATTTTGAAAGTGGCAGTGTACTAATTGACTACTTCTTGCCAGAAAAGACCAAGCAGGTAAAGCTTGAAATTTTAAATGAAGCAGGAACAGTTGTCAACACGTTTTTCAGTGATACCACTGGTTTCAGCAAAGACAGTTTGATGCATGATATGTCAACCAATGATTTCATTTTGCTAGTAGACAAAAGTCTATCTGGCAAAAAAGGACATAATCGCTATACATGGGACATGCAGCATTATGGTCCATGGAGTGCTAGCGAACGCAGAAGATACAGTTCCGGATCAATGGTGGCACCAGGAAAATACACGGCTAGAATCACCGCTGGTGAAGAAACCGCAGAAACATCCTTTGAATTGGTGTTGGATCCACGAGCTGAAAAAGGAGGAATGACCCAAGCGATCATCGAAGAGCAAATCGCCTTCTCACAGAAAGTACGTGACTTGCTGAGCGAAGCTCGACAGCTGGAAGCAGATTTGGAGAAAAAGGTAAAAGACAAAGCTGAAGATGCTGATCAGGCCAAAGAAACCTTGAAACAACTACAGGCTGAAGACATCACCTACCCTATGCCTAAACTGATTGATCAAATCAATTACCTGTATCGAATGACGGTGAGCACCGATCAGATCATGGGAAAAGATGCCATTGACCGATACGAAGAGCTGAAAAAGCAATTTGAGGAATTGAAATAAAAAAGGCGGGTAATACCCGCCTTTCTTTTATAAGAAATTAATCCATTTACTGCTTAATAAATCTTGTTGTTAAAGATTTACTAGCACTCTCTACTTTTACCAGATACATACCTTTATTGATATTGGCTAGATCGATTAAAATCTTACCTGAATTCTCAACTTGAGACTGGTAAACAGATTTACCATTTATGTCTATAATAGAGATTTTAACGTCAGAGTCTTTAAAGTCCGCTAATTGTAAAGATAAAATGTCCTTGGTCGGATTCGGATAAACTAATAGTTTCGACTCTAGTGCTTCATTTGACAGTACTGTATATTCTACTGATTCAGAAGTATACTCACATCCATTAACTGTAGTGATAACCACGTAATACTCACCTGGCAACCCTGGGTTTAACACTTGATCATTCGCGCCTTCAAGCAGTTCATCGTTATAATACCATTGATATTGTACCGCCTCTGGAGCAGTAAAACTCGAGTTATCAGTTATAACCTCAGTTGATGCAGCACCACAAAGTGTAGCCAAATAAGAGTTTTGAACCGAAGAAGAAAGTGTAATGTCTCCAATTGTCAATGAATATTCATCCGATTCTTTAGGGTTGGGATAGAAAAATCCAGTAACAATTAAGTTATCTGGAGCAGTTACAGCCAGACCTGTAGGATATGCATACCCTATTCCGGTTCCTGCGATTGTTTTAACCCACTCCAGTTCACCTTCAGTGGAATATTTAGAATAAAAGACATCGTTGCTTTGATTTACTATTTCAACTTCGTTGTTGAAATAAATTGAGTCTTTGAAATCACCTGGAACATATACAGAACCTTCTTCATCAATATCAATATCGTTATATAGGTAACCAAAGGTTTGTTCCTGAATTGATCTTACCCATTGGATATCTCCATCAGCATCATATTTTGACACAAACTTGCTATAATATTGACCTTGGAAAACATTGAGTGTGGTATCACCAAAAACATTCCCATT
>CAXEKM010000056.1:0-6850 GCA_963996645.1 uncultured Marinoscillum sp. | reverse complement strand
TTTCCACTCTGGAGGCTCTGAAGTCTGCGAAAGAGTTGGATTGCTCCACCCACCAGTCAGAGTTGATTTGTTCTTTTAGTTGATTTGCTTTTTCCTGGTAGATTTTAGCATTGGCATCATCATCCAGTTGCTCAGCCATTTTGGCTGCAGCCGCATACCCTGCCTGGGTGTAGACTACCACATCGATCATTTCTGAATGAAGTCCATGAATCTCCATCATGCCTGCTCCATCCGGATAGCCGTTGCCATCTTTGTCCTGAGAGGCTAACCAGGTTAATCCCTGTTGCACTTTTGGATAAGTGGCTTCTAAGAAGTCTTTGTCTCCGGTCCATTCATAGTATTTCCATAGCAGGTTGATGAAATAAGGAGTGGTGTTGAGGTTCCCGGGATTGAACACCACGCCATTGGTGCTCGCCTCATGCATGATGCGTCCATTGTCATTGACTGATTCAGATAGTTTGACGATTAAGTCGATGGTGGCTCGTACTTCTTCATGTTGTCCAGTTGCCAATAGGCCTTGCAGTGCGTAGGTATTGTCGGTGCCAAACCACCAGGGGTAGTCCGGAATCCCTGCGGAAAGTCCTCTACCTAGTTCGGGAACATCTCGCATCAACCAGTCAGTATTGTATTTCACCCAGGTGTACATTTGCTGAACACGTTTGTCTGGAATGGTCAGGTCTGCGGTACTTTTGATGGATTGATAACGTTCAATTTTAGAAGTCAACAATTCAGAACCATTTTCCTGAAGTGTTTCAAGTGTTTGATGAAGCGCAATTTTAGATTCATAAGACCCAGCGATGTAGTATCGAACTGGGAAAGATGCCCCGGATGCTATTTCAAGTTTTGATTGAATGGTGAAGTCTTTTCCCTTGCCTCTGCGCTCATATCCACAAGTATTGGTAGTTGCTGATTTCGATTCTGGCAGGTTTGTAGTAAAAGCAGTAAACCAATTGTTATTGGCATCATGCACAGACCATGTTTGAGTAGCTTCATCAAAGTTGCCCTCATCTGTTCCATCGATGATGTCTAAACTATCCGCCAGCCAGGTTGGACGAAGATCCACCATGCCGGTAAAGTCCAGCGATAGTTCTAATTCCTTACCTGATTTATTGGTGACGACATATTCTACAATCATGCCCTCAAGCCCATCTGGAATAAACTGAGACCTGGTGACCAGCAATTCATTTCCAAGGTCAAACAGATGTTGATTCCCAACGGGGAAATTGGTGAATTCGGTAGCTTCATTAAGGCAATAACTGTTATCAGTAGATTGAATACCGAGTACAAAGCCATCCATCAGCTTGATTGGGTGATCCCAAATGCCACCCATTTCATCAGTGATGTGCCATCCTAAGTCCGCAAAGGCACCATTTTGTAATCCGACAGAGTAAACCCGGTCGCCTGCTGTGACATAGGGTGTGTTTAAATATTCTTGTTTTCCGGTTATTCCTGTGGTGGATTGGAGTACATCCGACAGGGGAGTGGATGCATCGGGTCCAGTAGAACAGGCAATCAGGAACATACCTATCCCAAAAAATAGGGGGGACTTCTTCATACTTCAACATTTTTGGTGTGATGAAGATAGGCCAATCCGGCAAGACGGTCAAGCACTGTTGGAGATAGCTAGGGTTTTAAATGAAGTAGCCTGATTCATTCACTGAATCAGGCTATCTTTTTCAAAAGATGATATTGTGAATACATGGTATTGGTATCACACGACCACTTTGGAGAATTACGCTCTTTATGGTTACCGCCCAAATATGGGCTTCCAGGCTTATTAGTTCACCTTCCTCACTTTCGAAAATCAGCGTACAAGGTGCTTGGTTTAGTTTTCCTAATTCTGTGCCTCGGTTCAGGTCAATCCATCGTTGCCTAATGGCTTCTTTAGAACTGAGTACTTCATTGTTGGTAAATTGGTAGTTCGCCAATTGAGATTTATCTATGTGCAAAGGGCGTACCTTTCCCACATATAATTGTGATTGCATTGTCAGTAATTTTAAGATAGTAATAATGAAACAACTTGGCAGTGATCATTAACGAGTAACTATCTGGTCTTACTCATAGAAGACCCATTGACAATGGAGTAAGTAGATCTTCGGGGCATCGATTATCGCGGATGCCTGTACAATGTTATAAGATTGGTAAACCGGTTTTGGTAAGAAGGATTGCTCTTCCTCGACAGGATGTACGAACTGAAAGCAAGTCGTTTTGATGAGGTGTCGTTCCTCCGTTTTGACTTCCTCTTCCTCTACCGTTTGTGCGGCAAATGCTGATGAGAACGTTAGGACAAACGATAACGACAGTATTCCAAACAGCCTGAGAAAAACCGGCATTTGGTCAAAGTATCTGTTATATGTGGTCCTATTGATCTGCATTATTCTTTCAAACGAATACAAATAGTATTTGGTTGTGTGACAAATGTAACTGGCAAGTATTGATTTAGCAGGGTTTTAAACTGTTATTTCGACCAATTTGGGCGATTGCCGGTTTAAGGACTTGGATTCGTTACCTCAAAAGATTGGTTGTAATATCGAAAGGCTTCCTTGATGTCTTGTTTCTTGTTTAGATCAAAGCCCTGGTTTTTGATTCGCAAAGACATCCATTTCTCGTCGTTTCCGAATAAACTGAGGAAGTCCTTTTTGCTTTCAACCTCTCTGATTTTTCCATTCTTTTCACAGAAGTATCCCGTGTACTGCTTATGTGTGTAAGTATCCTTCTCAATTCCTTCCTTGAAGTAAATAGTGATATGACCAAATGCAATGACCTCCATCAAATAAAAGTTATCATCCAGTTCAAAACCCTTGTAAGAGAGCTTTCCATCGATGAGTACCTCTTTGATATCTCGGGCACTGATTATTCTCATGGAGTTGCCCTGGGTTAGTAAAACCTGGTTCAGGTCCTTATTTACATCAATGGTGCCGGTTAATTTTTCGGAATGTGTCACCACAATGCCTTCAGCTTTTGAGTCAGCATCAAATGTTTGGCCACAAAGGGGTAGGGTGAGGGTGAATGAGGCAAAAATCCATAGATATTCTATTGCTTTCATTTTTTTAGCTCTTGGTTGGGGTGGCAAATGAAAGCATGGAAGATGGCTCTACCAATGACAAAAAGCCTTCTTGATGCAAGCATAAAGAAGGCTTAATTCTAAATAGTGAGTTGTTAAGAATACATTAAGTTCACGCTTCTGATAAGGAGTTTTGCAACTCGGTGATTTGTTTCAAATCCTTCATTTCTTGCACCACACCTTTTCGAATGCCTAGAAACAAAATAACTCCGATGACCAAATAACTTCCATCCATCATCCACATCCAGAAGGAACTGAAATACTTTGAAAACTCTGGTGTCAATGCATAAAATCCAATGGTGTAAAGTGCGATAATCGTAATAGTTACCGGACCGTGGATCCGCTTACGGTAAGCGTAGAAGTTTCTGGCTTGTTCAGCAGACTCATTGCTTGCCGCTGCATAATCGATGGTATTCGCTTTTTGATGACTTACCAGTTCGATGATGATTCTAACAATCAATCCACCGATCATTAGCCCAATACCTATTCGGCTTAAGGTTTCCTGCATTGGTGCCAAGAAGTAAAAGAAGGCTGCTAATCCAATGACTACCAATCCGAGGATTGCTGCATTCCAGATATGGGCCGTTTTAGACTTGTTGTATTTCGCTTTTATTGTTTGGAGCATGTCTGGTCTTGAAGGAGCTTGATGCTCTTTCCTTGCTGCTTTCCAGCTATTTTTTAGTTGATCAAAATTATCTTCCATGTTCATTTCTTTTAAAATTCAAAGAATTTCGTTTTGTTGAGAAATTCTTTCGATTACCTTTTTATTCCCTAAAGGGACCATTTTCTGCTCCCTTTAGTCCCGATAATTATCGGGAGGGGCAAATCTTGAGTAACCTGTGAAATTCTTTGATTCATTATTTTGACTTCAATATCTTATTTAGTTGTTGTTTAGCTCGGGAGATCTTCACTCGTAGATTTCCTTCGGTAATTCCGGTGATTTCAGCGATCTCCGCATAAGGCAGTTCGTCTAAAACCAACATGATGATGATCCGATCCAGCTCTTTTAGCTGGCCAATGGCCTGGTAGAGCTCATTGTAATTTTTATCCGTGGAGGGTTCATCCGCAATCACCGTATGTTCCTGGTTCAGTCCTGCTGTTTGCTTGTTTTTGTTTTTTCGAATATGAAGCAAACAAGTGTTCACGCAGATTCTGTAGATCCAGGTTTTGGGAGAGGATCGTTCCTCGAATTTTGGCAAGGCTTTCCATAGGTTTATGAAAGTTTCCTGTACCAGATCATTCGTCAGATCCTGATCTCCTCTGGAGTAACCAAGACATAGGCTGTACACCATGTCCTGGTACTCTGAGTAATAGGTTTCAAATCGTTGGTTGAGATCCTGCATTTAGTCTAGAAAGTTATTGACTTCCTGGTAGAACCACTCTGGTTGGTCAAACATGATGAAATGTTTGCTGCCTGAAGCGATCTTGATTTCTTTGTTTTCCAGTTGAGAAAACTGAGCTTCGAAATTTGGAAGCGTCATTTCTTTTGATGGAAAATCAGCGCCAAGTACCAGTGTTTCTGCTTTTATGTTGGCAAGCTTATTCCTCAAATCGAGTTTTAGCAGTTCCGTGTAGCCATAGACATAGGTTTTGCGGTCAGATTGAAGGATGTAGTTGATCAACTCCTGATGTCTATCGGCTTTATTGCTCATTCCCATGGCCATGTATCCTGCAGTTACCGCCAGGGCTGAATCACTCGCTGCTATCATTTGCTGATTGTATGGATTATCAAAAGTGATTTGCTCGACAGGTACTTGAGGCATCACTATTTCTTTGATGTTAGGTAGTGCATCTACCAATACCATTTTGCTGATCTGTTTAGGAAGTTTGGCCGCCAGGTCGATCGCTAGCATCCCGCCCATGCTGTGACCAATGATGATGACATTCTTTAGTTTTTTAGTTTCGATGTAGTGAGCAATCTCGTCTGCCAGTGTCCCGTACCACGGCAGCTCAATTGCAGGAACATCTCCAAAGCCAGCATAAGTAAACTGATGCGTTTGGTAGGTTGATTTCAGATTCGAAATAGTGTTGTCCCAAACTTCTCCCGGACACGTAAACCCAGGTAAGAAGATAATTGGCTGACCTTTTCCGGCCACTTTCACTTCATAGGCTTTGCTCTGAGCAAAACCAAGATGAGCGAATACGATAAGGATAGTTAAGTAAAAAAATCGTTTCATTTTCTAAGTTTTTATTGCTTAGATACAGCGAGTCGATTTTTGTTACAGGTAGGGGGAATTTTTTTCACTTTATGGTAATGGAAAAGAACTCCACTTAATAAATGAGTGCCTTTACTAAATAAATTTGGCAGTTAACTAAATATATGTTTTTCGAGGTAGGTCACTTTTCTATTTTTCGGTATCAAACAAAAAATTACTGCTATGAAAAATTCAATGTTAATTATTGCAGGAGCACTTCTGCTTTCCTGCCAGGAGAGTCCAGAGCCAGCTGTGCCGGAGATCGCCACAGCTCCCGGAGATAGTGGTGGCCCCTTAAATGTGCGTCCCATAGAAGAGCTGGTGGGCGTGGATATTTCCAATGGCTTGGTTTATCTGTCAGATGGGTTTCAAGGGATCAAGTTGATCAATGGCCAGCCGAGCTGTGGAGAGAATATTCCCGACGGTGAATTTGCCTATCTGCAAGTGGATCAAAATATGGGGCCGGGGCTTTTCGCTTGTCCTTCGGGAGATCTGTTGGCCTTGGATCCCAATGGAAATTTTGGGGTTGTTATAGACTTTACAGTTGATTGTGTTACACGAGATATCTGGCTTCCTCGTGATGACTGTCCTCAAGGCTTTTTGGGGGCTATACACTACCGCATTACCGACTGCTATCTGGGGTGGATAAAAATCTCCAGTGACACAGTAGAGGTGGGGAGTATTCCATGTGTGGACGTCTCTTTGCCGGATTTTGGAGATCTGCATTTCGAAGGACCTCTTGGTGAGGAATTGATCAACCCAATTTGTTTATAGCGTTGGTTGAATAGGGTCGCCTCGGAGTATTTGAGGCAACCCTTATTTAGTTACCTACCTCGCTCAAAATGAATTCCTCCACCTTTAAAGGCAGACAAACTATAAGTGAAACTCATCAGGAAATATCTTCCAAGAGAATTTACTCGTTCTTCCTGTATGTAGTTCGCTGCACTGGATTGATCCACACCAATGTTTTGGTTGAGTAAATCAAACGCCACCAGCTTCAGCTCACCGCGATCTCCATTGAGAATGAACCTGGATAGTTCCGCACGCCACAATGTCCTATTGGGTTGAGTACTGAAGTCCTCTGAGGAGTAGGTCAAGCGATCCAGCGAACTTTTAATAATCCATTTTTTTCCAAGGTTGACTGACAAATCCACAAAGTGATCGTAATTGGTAAAGCCCTGGTCAAAGAGTTCACTTTCGGAGTAGCTGGTAGTGTTCAATTGTACCTTGCTACCAACCACCAAATCAAAATGCTCCTTGCTTCGATTCTCTACTTTGAAGGTCATGGAGTGATCCCATCGATTGGCGATATTCTCCACATTGTTCAAATAGACAAAACCTTCATTATAGGTGATCTGATGACGAATGTTGTATTTAATTTTTAGTGGTTTGATTGGTCTTCCAAAATTCCACGAACCAGTCAATAACAGGTCATAATCGGTGTTAATAGGTTGAGAGAATTGCACCAAATTATCATCGATGCTCGACGCGGTAACAATCTTATTGTTGGTATAAATACCTTGAACAAAAGCGAAGAAATTGGTAAACGAGAATTGATCAAACCAGATAAAATTCAGACTTGCTTCATGCG
>CAXEKM010000055.1:0-8123 GCA_963996645.1 uncultured Marinoscillum sp. | reverse complement strand
TTTGCTTCCAAAGTTTATCTTGTCTTTCGTAAATGGTAGTAGCCAATTCTAGTTGCGTTTCCACTTCACCAATATTGCTTCTGATGATGTCCGCATCCAATTGGATCAACAATTGACCTTTAGACACTGACTGTCCTTCAGTTACGTTTACCGAAGTAATTCTACCCATTGACTCTGCAGAAAGAACCACATCTTTACGTGATTCCACTCCACCTCTTACTTCAACTTCATGAGAAAAAGTAGCTGGAGTCATCTTCAATGCGGTGATTGAAATTTCATTAACCTCTGCCTTCAAGGTTCCATCAGCCTTAAGCTCTTTTTCCAATGTCAAGATTTGAGCTTCCAATTCTTTCTTTTGTTCTTTTAAAGATTTAAGCTGACCAAGCTTGTCTTCTTCTTTGCCACATCCTACCATTAGGAGTGCGGGTATAACTAATAAGGTTAGTAAATGATTCGATTTCATATCCTTGTTTTAAATATTATTGTTCAACTCCTAATGCTCTGCTCAAATCAATTCTCGCAATGATTGCTTCAAAGAGCGTATTGTAATAATTCGTTTGTGCTTCTTTTAAAGAATTGTTGGCGTCCACAATTTCCAGGTTGGAACCAACTCCTTCTTCATACTTTTTCTGTGAAATATCGAAAATCTTTTTAGCCAAATTCAGGTTCTCCTCCTGAACAGCCAGACGTCTGAGTGAGTTACTCAAACTTGACTCGCTATCCTGTACTTCTATTTGAATCTGAGCTTGCATTGCATCGATGTTGTTATCGATTTTTTCAAGAGCGATCTTCTCCTGCTGTATTTGATAATTTCGTTGCAATCCAGTAAAAATGTTCCAGCCCAATCTCAATCCAATGGTCGAATAACCATACCATTTATCTGGACCCAAAGGACCTACCTCAGAAAAACTACTTTCCGTTTTAAAAAGACCTGTAAACGAGTCTGATTGCGTACTGCTACCAAAAGTTGCAAATGCAGAGATGTAAGGAAGTGCCTCTGCGTATTTGTTTTTAATATTCAACTCTTGTAAATGCTTATTAGCTAGCAATACTTCATAATCTCGTCTTTCTGAAAACTCTATTTCTGATGAGTATGTAGCTATCGCTCTATCCTTCACATCTTCTATGGTACCGACTAACTCCAAATCTTGCTCTTGTGGATAGTTCATTTGGAACTTCAACAGACTTAGCGATAAATCACTTAATGCCTCCAAATTCGCGATTTCAGATTCCGCATTATTCAAAGCAACTTTTAGTCGGTCCACCTCGATGCTTTCAGCAAATCCGTTCTCATTCATTGCCTTCGTATTGTTATATACTTCTTCAAGCCGATCAAGATTAGAAGAATAAAGCTCCAATCGATCTTTATTGATCAACACATTAAAAAAAGCTTTAGCTACAGAGGCTTTTCGCTCTCCCTCTACATAAAGCCTTTGCTTGGTTGATAGCTCTTTGTAAGCATTCGAAGCTTGTAATCCAACGATATATGATCCGTTGAATATCAGTTGATTGATCGAAATATTTGCATCACCATTGGCCTTCAATTGAAAAAAGTTCTCGGTAGCATAAACATCTCCTGCTTGAGCACCAGCATTTTGCAAAGCGGCAGCACCTTCAGCACCAATAAATCCTACGTTATTAGGATCATAAGTACTATAGAATCTGGACAATGTTGGACTTTTCTGTGCGGAGACAGAGCCAGTTACCTGAGGTAGTCCAATCCCCACGGTTTCCTTTACTTTAGCCTGTGCCGATGCCTCATCTAGTTTAGCGTTGAGAATATCGAAAGCATGCTCATGAGCATACTCCATACATTGCTCTAAAGTAAAACGCTGACCTTCCGCACTCTCTTGAGCCGTCAGCCAGGTGGTTGTCATTAATAGTAGTAAGGTAAGTTTTACTTTCATTTGTACAATTTGATTATGATCGTTTGGTTTAAAGAGGTCAGTCATATCATGAATTGACTTCTTTCATTTGATAATCGTTATATAATTGCTTGCCCTTGTCTGACAGTACGCCATGTACGAAATGATCGAACAATTGCATCTGTACTTCAAGGAAATTGAATTCACTTCTTGGAAAAATCTGATCATTAAATGCCAGCTGAACTGTCTCTAATCTCAAAACAGCAATCACAAGAGGGTCTATATCAGACCGATAATTACCCTCTTCGATCCCCTTATTGATATTTTCCACAATCTGACCTCTCAAAAAACGATTCTTGAATCGCTGAAAGATCTCCCATGCGTCTGCATGATATTTCTGTAGGTCATATAACATGGAAGGATTGACCTTATATACATGTTCACGCATGCATTTTGATAGGTTATAAAGTTCTTCGATAGCATTGGATGCGTGATCATGGATATCCGCAAACTCTGCCATCTCCCCTTTCATGTAGTTTTCCACGGCGTCTGTCACCAACTCGTTTTTATTGCTAAAATGTTGATACAGAGTCTTCTTAGACATAGACAGTGCTCTTGCCACATCATCCATTGATACAGATCTGATTCCGTATTGGATAAATAATGCCTGAGCACCTTCTATTATTTTTTCTCTTAACTCTTCCAAATTCCTAAACTCTGGTTGTCTATTTCGACGCAAAAATACTTTGGAAACTTTTAACATTCCAAAAGTTTCCTGAGTTTCTACGTTGTAGTTTTCAGAAGGTTCTACTATTTCTGTAATATTTTAGTGAAGTTTTAAACAACAACCCCAAAATATCAACTCATCAATGGATCAAGAACTATTTTATGAAAAGCATGGTCATGGCGATGAAATCCTGATATTATTTCATGGATTTGGGCAAACCAATGAAGTACTATATCCATGGCACGAAGGTTTACTTGAGTATTTTACCATATTTAATTTTGATCTGTATTATCATGGTAAGAGCTTAAGACCCGACAAACCATTAACTATCAATCAATGGAAATCAGAATTTGAAAGCTTTTTAACGAAAGAGCGAATTCAGAACTTTCACATTGGCTCCTTTAGCCTTGGAGGTCGTTTTGCTTTAAAAACGTATGAACTTTATCCCTCTCAATGTAGCAGCGTCATCTTAGTAGCTCCTGATGGAGTCTATGAAAACTTCTGGTATCGATTGGCAGTGAGCAAATTGGGAAACAAGTTGTTTAAGTATTTTATGCTTCACCCTTCTTCCTTCAATAAACTCCTCAACCTTATAGATCAACTGGGGCTTGCCACCAGTCAAATGATACGTTTTGCTCAGAAGGAACTGTCGGTAAAGGAGAATAGAAAACGAGTTTATCGATCCTGGACATATTTTAGCCCCTTACAACCGAATCTTAAAACGGTTAATCAACTAATCGAAAAACACACCACGCCAATACACTTTATTTTAGGCAATAAAGATCATTTGGTACCCGTGGAAGAAATAAAGTCTAAAATCAATCCGTCAGACTCCGTTCAACACCACATTTTACCCCTTAAACATCACCAACTTATCAATGGTGCAAAAACCTTGATTCCTTCTTTACTCAAGGGGGACAATCTTTGATATATTCTTCTATTTTTGCGGTATCAAAGCAAGTCCTCACAAATGATATACATCTTTCAAAAAACCACTAATTCATTTTTTGTAGTAGGTAGCCAATCAGAAATCAGCACAGAAGACCAAAAAAAGCTTAGCTGGCTGTTTTCAGGAGCGGAACCATTGGATCAAAAAGCACTAGAAGGCAAGTTTGTTGGGCCACGAAAAGAGATGATCACACCATGGAGTACCAATGCCGTGGAAATCACTCAAAACGCCGGCATCGAAGGACTTGAAAGAATAGAAATATTCGAAACAGAAAGAGGTCAATTATTTGACCCTATGCTTCAGCAGCGATATGATGGAATTGATCAGGAGATCTTCACCTTGAAAATTCAACCTGAGCCGATCAAGTACATTGACGATCTGGAGTCTTACAATGTATCAGAAGGCCTTGCCTTGAGCGAGGATGAAATCAGTTTCTTGAAAGAGGTATCGGAAGAAATCGGAAGAAGCCTAACTGACTCAGAAGTATTTGGTTTCTCACAAATCAACTCTGAGCACTGTAGACATAAGATATTTAATGGGACATTCGTAATCGATGGAGATGAGCAACCATTGACATTATTCCAATGGATTAAGAAAACCTCTCAGGAGAATCCGAACCAAATAGTATCTGCTTATAAAGACAATGTTGCGTTCATCAAAGGACCCGTTGTTGAGCAGTTTGCTCCAAAAACTCAAGACAAACCAGACTATTTTGAAGTGAAAGATTACGAATCGATCATTTCACTGAAAGCTGAAACTCACAACTTCCCTACCACCGTAGAGCCTTTCAATGGCGCTGCAACCGGGTCTGGTGGAGAAATCAGAGATCGTATGGCCGGAGGTATTGGTAGTTTCCCTCTTGCAGGAACTGCTGTATACATGACTTCATACTCCAGACTAGAAGAAGGAAGAAGCTGGGAAGAAAACATTACGCCAAGAAAGTGGCTCTATCAAAGCCCTAAAGAAATATTGATCAAAGCATCGAATGGTGCTAGTGATTATGGTAACAAGTTCGGACAGCCACTTATCTGTGGTAGTGTTTTGACCTTCGAGCATGAAGAAGCCAATGAGACCATTGCTTTTGACAAAGTAATCATGCTTGCCGGAGGTATTGGTTTTGCCAAATTGAAGGACGGAATCAAGAAAAAAGTTCAAAAGGATCAAACTGTTGTCATCCTCGGTGGTGACAACTACCGAATTGGAATGGGTGGTAGCGCCGTATCTTCTGTTGACACCGGTGCATTCTCTACTTCTCTAGAGCTAAACGCTGTGCAGCGATCCAACCCTGAAATGCAAAAGAGGGTTTGTAATGCCGTAAGAGCCATGGCTGAGTTGGATGACAACCCAATTGTTTCCATCCACGATCACGGTGCAGGTGGTCACCTAAACTGTCTTTCTGAACTAGTTGAAGATACAGGAGGAGATTTCAAATTAGAAAACTTCCCCGTTGGTGACCCTACCCTTTCGGAAAAAGAGTTGATTGGTAACGAATCTCAGGAAAGAATGGGATTGGTAATTGATCCATCAAAATCTGAATACTTAAAGAATGTGTCTGCTAGAGAAAGAGCTCCTTACTATGAAGTGGGAACAACTACAGACAACAATGAATTGACATTCAAGAGAACAGGAGCTGAAGAAGCACCATTTCACTTGAAAATGAATCATTTATTTGGTTCATCACCTAAAACGATTCTGACAGATAAAACTTCCGACAGGAAATTCGAGCAGAAGCCATACGATGTAGCGAAAGCTGAAGATTATATTGAAAAAGTACTTCAATTAGAAGCTGTAGCAAGTAAGGACTGGTTAACCAATAAAGTAGACCGCTCTGTAACGGGAAAAGTCGCCTTACAACAAACGGTAGGTGAAATACAGGTTCCATTGAACAACCTTGGAGTGATGGCTCTTGATTACTTAAGCAATAAAGGAATCGCTACATCCATAGGCCATGCACCAGTTGCTGCATTGATTGATGCAGGTGCTGGATCAAGGTTATCAGTCACAGAATCATTGACTAATCTGGTTTGGGCTCCAATGTCAGAAGGCCTAAAAGGTGTATCCTTAAGTGCCAACTGGATGTGGCCTGCTAAGAATGATGGCGAGAACTCAAGACTTTACCAGGCTGTAAAAGAAGTGAGCGAATTTACCTGTGCGTTGGGCATCAATATCCCTACAGGTAAGGACTCCCTATCCATGGCTCAGAAATATCCTGATGGCAAGAAAGTATTGGC
This sequence comes from uncultured Marinoscillum sp., assembly GCA_963996645.1. Taxonomy (GTDB): domain Bacteria; phylum Bacteroidota; class Bacteroidia; order Cytophagales; family Cyclobacteriaceae; genus Marinoscillum. Next base: position 2,351 of record CAXEKM010000055.1, on the reverse strand, counting down.
ACCTGGATCTGTGATCATTTCCGCGGTTGGTGAGGTTTCTAATATCAATAAGATAGTTACACCTAATCTTAAAACTGCTCCAACTAGTCAATTGATTTACGTTCCTTTCAGCAATGGAAAGCTATCTATTGGAGGGAGTTCATTTGGTCAGATCATCAATTCACTTGGAGGAAACACTCCTGACACGACGCCTGAAATCGTAGTGAACGCATTCAATGCAGTACAGGAATTGATTCAAGAAAATCTTGTTCTTGCTGGACACGATGTTGCGTCTGGTGGCTTAGTCACTACCTTGATGGAAATGACTTTCCCTAATAAAGAAGGTGGCACATCGATCAGTTTTGACAAGTTTGAAGAAGAGGATGTTATCAAACTTCTATTCAACGAAAACCCAGCAGTGATTCTTCAAGTAGAAGATCTTCAAAAGGTTGAATCGATATTAGGTAAGCACCAGACATCATTCATTCCATTAGGAAAAACAACAGATAGTAGAAACATCAAGCTTGCCAAAGACGATTGGAATCTTGAACTATCTATAGATGACATGAGAGATATTTGGGCGAAGACCTCTCACTTACTTGATAGAGAACAGTCTAAACCTGAGATCGCTGATCAGCGATTCACCAATTTCAAAGAACAGCCACTTCATTATAAGTTCCCAGAGAATTACACAGGTAAGTTCAATGATTATGGCATTGATGAAAAGAGAAGAACTTCATCAGGCATCAAAGCTGCGATTATCAGAGAAAAAGGTGTGAACGGTGATCGTGAGATGGCTTACTCTCTGTATCTGGCTGGTTTTGACGTGAAAGATGTTCACATGACTGACCTGATCAGTGGCCGTGAGGACCTGACAGATGTTAACATGATTGTGTTCGTTGGAGGATTCTCGAATTCAGACGTTCTAGGAAGTGCAAAAGGATGGGCAGGATCATTCATCTTCAATGAGAAAGCTAAAACAGCACTAGACAACTTCTACAAGCGTGAGGACACGCTTAGCTTAGGCGTTTGCAACGGTTGCCAGGTCATGATGGAACTGGGGTTGATATATCCTGAACTGGGAGACAATCACCCAAGAATGCATCATAATATCTCAGGAAAATTTGAATCTGCCTTTGTAAACGTGGATGTATTGAAAAACAATTCCGTGATGTTCGGATCACTAGCACATTCTAAACTAGGAATCTGGCTAGCTCATGGTGAAGGTCAATTTGTACTTCCTGGAAAACCAGAGGACTACAACATTCCAGTGAAGTATACTTATGACGAGTTCCCAGGCAACCCGAATGGCAGCTCATTCGCAACAGCGGCAGTAGCTTCCAAAGATGGAAGACATGTAGCAATCATGCCTCATCTGGAGCGAAGTATTTTCCCTTGGAACTGGGCTCACAATGAAGAGATCAAAAATCTGGAAGTATCACCGTGGATAGAACCATTTGTGAATGCCAAAAAGTGGGTAGAAGGAAATATGAATTAATGAAAAAGCCGGCTAGTCCGGCTTTTTTTTATGCATCAAAGTATTTTTCTCTCAGCTGCAGTTTCTTTATCCTGGACGCTATGGCTCCTCTACTCCTACCAAGATGTTCCGCCAATTGCTTGATGGGCGTTCTGATAGCAAATAACTCTTCCAATTCAAGATCTTCAGCCAGCGTCCATGAACTATATGCCGAAGGCTTTGATTTACGTACTTCCTCATAGGAAAACGACTTGTTGGCACTATTTGAGAGCTTCTTCGACTTGACCTGATTAGGTTCTTCTTGCTCAAAAGATGAATCATAATAAGCTAATGAAGCATCACTCAGCGGCTTAGAAATGACTTTGATCGATTCCTTATTCTCCCACTCATAAGATTCTGGGATCAACACTTCAGGAATTTCCACCTTACATTTCGCACGAGTCAATGCCACATATAAGATATTGATGTCTTCAATTAGACGGTTAGGATCTGGGTCAATATCTGGACGCTTTAACATATCTAAAAGCTTTTCTTCTCCAAGAAAATCATCCAACAACTTCACCTGATCATACTCCATACCTTTAGCCTTGTGTACGGTAGAATACACCATATCAGCGTCATCCTTTTTATCATGATCCACATGACTGTCCTTGATGCAATTGATCAGATGCGGAAGTTCTCGACCATAGGTCATTACAATATCGATGATTCCCTTCATCGGTGCATCACCTGACTGATCGGTATATTCCTGTAGCTCCGAAAAATCTTTGAACTGGCGAATCATTGGATTTCGAATCCCCTTTCGTTGATCCAAATACAGGTTCAGTACATCGTAAACGGATCCACCCTCATCTGCATAAGTGTACGTCTGAAAGTGCCCTTCAAAATAAACAGA
>CAXEKM010000054.1:0-5619 GCA_963996645.1 uncultured Marinoscillum sp. | reverse complement strand
CCGGTTGTCTGGACTTGATCATCGAGCTGGCTTTGCTTGGGGTTTCTCGTAAGGACCCAGCGACGGGTGATTCGATAGAAGGTGACGGTTCGGGTGCGGATTCTGAGAGGACGAAGTCGGCACTCAAAACTTTACTATTGGACCTGCTTCTTATTATCCTATACTCATGAGTAATAATGCTCCTGGCATGCCATACCTTAATATAGGAACGGATGGAGCTCAGAATTTAAAAATAAAAAACACCTCTCTTGGAAGGTTCGAATCAAATCTCATATTTGGTAGGATGATTGAATCAGAATATTTTGATGACAATTCAGGAAATAACAACCGTTATTTTAATTCAGTCCATTTAAGTTATAGCCCATCTTTTGCTAGAGAACTCTCTATTGGCTTTAATAAGGTACTTTATAAGCAATCAAGATATTGGGAAACGAAAGATCTATTAGCTTTAGTTCATAATGAATTCAACGAAGTGAAGATAGTAAACGGTGATAGTATTTTCTCACCTAATGATTTCTTCGATCAAATGGCCTCAGTGACCTTGGAATGGAAATTTGCTGATAAAGGGTTTCGTGTATATGGTGAATATGCTGTTAATGACCATAGTGAAAAAGATCTCGAACCGGAACATTCTCGTGCTTATACCCTTGGGTTTCAAAAGCTATTCGAATTCAACAATATCAACCTTGTTCTAAACTATGAACATATTGTATTAAGTCGAAACCATACTTTTAGATATCGACCGGAACCTTCCTATTATCAACATTATCTAAGCAATCAAGGCTACACTAATAATGGTCAAATAATGGGAAGTGCAACTGGAACCGGAGGTAACGCCGACATTATTGAAATAAAATTCAATCGACAGCCTTCTAATCACACGTTTGGTGTCTTCTACAGAAGAACAGAATATGATAAAGACTATTTCATTACTCATGATCCAGATTTAAAAAAACATCACATCGGAATGGATTATGGAATCAATAATTATTTCGAATTTCAGAATCTAATTTTAGGTCAGGAATTCGTATACACAAATCAATACAATAGATATTTCCAGGAAGGAAATAACAAGCAAAACATATATGCGGCTATTAATTTAATCTATAAGCTCAATGAAAAATAAGATCTGCATTGCCTCACTTCTTTTCGTACTGTTTGCTTGTACAACAAAGTCCGGTATGGAAAACACCGCTGCCAGGCCAATAGCTGAAAGTGAAATTGAAGCTTACTGGATTAAATTCTATAAAATAAACAGTAGAGTCATAGTACACTTAAATGGTGAAGAAATTCATGACTCTGGAGTATTTGAAGAAATTACAAAACCTTACACTTTAAGTCTTAGTAAACTCGTCAAAGAGGGAAAAAACACATTAGAAATAGACCTTCTGAATGGGCCGCCATATGATGATTCGGTTGGTTTTGACAAATATTGGGAGATAGATTATGAAATCTTCAATTACGATGAGCCAATTGACTTTAGTTATGAAGTAAACAAAACAGGCAGAAATGGATTAGTATGGGAGAGAGAACATATTTTGGAAATTGAATAGAAGATGCCTGGAATTGATTTAATTGACCTAAACGATCCACTCCTTAGAAAACGAGAAAAGAACGCTCTGAGGCTCATTACGAATGAGCAGGACATTTTTGACGAAGACCAAGGTTTCTGGTACCTATGGACAGCTAAAGAGGCAGTTTTTAAGCAATTCCGTGAATTAACAAACTTCGATCCAAAAGAAATTCCTGTAAAAATCATCAAAACTGATGATCAAGTTACTTTTGAAAGCAACGACATAAAAGGATTTTATATCGTTACTGATGATGTTATCACTGCGATCTGTCAAAAACCTGAAGAAGAAATTGAATATGAAACTCTAAAGTGCGAAGACTCACATCAATCTGAAAAAATCCGTGCGAGACTTAAAGAATACCTGGCTAAAAAATATGATTTAGAAACTGAAGTGATCTCTGATGGAGATGGCTTACCTATAATCAAAGCTACAGGACAGGCAATTTCATTTACACATCACTATCATCACATGGGTTTTGTTTTTGATAAAACAAGTATTGCTAAAAAGTCCCTATCCCATTAGCCATTAGTACTGCGCATAGAGGAATTAGTGTAAGTAAAGCACATTCCAATACGATCAAAGTCTTGATTTTACAAGGAATATCAACCATTTCATCTTGATCCCCTTTCCTATTTTTAAGAAAAAATACAGTAGGAAGAATAGACAATACTCCAACTAAACCAAACAATCCAATCTTAGCAATAAATATCCAGTTACCGGAATAAAAAGAGGCTGGTTTTCCAATTGCAAACCAAAGTGCAAAACCTGCAGACATTACTACCACAGTCCCAATACCATATATCATATCAACCCTAGATAGCAAACTGATTTCTTTTCTCGACATTACTTTTTTAAGTAACATAAGCTCAGCACTCAAAGCTCCAACTACTGAAAAAACACCCAAGAAGTGAATGTATTTTACAATTACAAAATCAATCATATTTCTTCAGTTTAATGAATAACTCTCGACCTGCCCTAGGTTTAATTGAATTATGAGCTAATTCCATAGTGATAATTTCAAAATAGGGCTCAAATAAATTCCTATATTCAGATTCATTTCCTCCGTATGGTGGCTCCTCTATTCCAAATTCATGATTCCAAAGTAAACCAATCAATTTGCCCCCAGAACCAAGTAAATCAAAGCATTTTCTAACATACGATTTTCTTAATTCAGGATTGATAGCACAAAAAAAAGTTTGTTCAATTATCAAATCATATTGATTAGAATGCTCAAAAAAGTCTTCAAGTAGAACCTGATCACAAGGAAATCCTGGAACTCGATTGAAAAATGATTGAATAGCCTCATTCGAAATATCCAAAATATGAACATTTGTAAAACCTTGATTCATCAAATACTCGGCCTCATGAGCATTCCCAGCACCCGGAATTAAGATTTTAAGAGACTTATCATCCAATTGATCAAAATATTCCTTCAAGGGAGTTGTAACAGAACCTGCATCCCATCCTATTTTATTTTCAGAATATCTTTTGTTCCAATAAGCTTCATTCAATTGAATCATCCCTTAATATCTAAATAGTATATTTGAAATAAACAATTACAACGGTTGGCAAGTCTTTTTATATACCAACAACGTTCAACTAAAATAAATCAACGTGAAGTTATTTTCGTATATCGGATTACTCTTTCTAGGCTTTCTTGCTTTATACCTTTCTGGCACCTATATAGAACATTTCGTACCAACTACTCTTACCTCTGAAGTGGTAGAGCCGGATATATTGCTATCGAATAGTAAAAGATACTTCCAGGATGATGCCCATGAGCGAAGCATGAAACATCTGATTCATGCAATTGAAGCAATCGAAAAAATAGAACAAGAGATTGATGATGATAGCAAGCGTAGAGTTGACTTAGCTGTAGTTGACTTAAAGAACATTTATGCTGAAATGAGTCATGACACGTTTAATATCACCAAATTAAACGAAGCAAGTGTAAAAGCACTAAACGCCTTAACTTATGCCGAGCTCAAAGTATCAGAACACTATGTCGAGTCTCATGAATTGAATAAAGCTCGAATTGCATTAGGTTATGGAATGCTGCATATCAAAAACGCACTTCTTTTTGCTGAGGGTCGTAAAAAAGAATATGAAGTGCAGCTATATGCTGAAATTGATTCAATTGTTGAAAATAATCACCTTTCTGATGATGAATTAATTGAAAAGCTCGAACATATGATAGCAGAACTTGATGAAGATCGATTAATCGAATCAGAACACTAACCTAATTCCGAGGTTCGTAGTAACTTGTAATTATCATGGATAGAATTGAGCTATTGAACATCTTACAGGAATCAGACGACCAGCGAATAAAAATTGCAGTTGTTGACATTGATGGAGTTTTAAGGGGGAAAATCCTTCGAAAAGATAAATTCCTCAATATTCTCGAAAGTTCCTCTGGCTTCTGTGACGTTATATTCGGATGGGACGTTGCTGATATGGCTTATGACAATGCTCAAGTTACCGGTTGGCATACAGGCTATCCAGATACCAACTACACGATTGACATCAATACCTTCAGGCATATACCATGGGATGAAAACATTCCGTTTTTCCTTGGAGACTTTAATCAAATAGATCATCCTGCATGTCCTAGATCCTTACTTAAAAAGGTGATTGACAAAGCCGACAAGATGGGCTTCTCACCTATTTTTTCTGAAGAATTTGAGTGGTTCAATTTTGATGAAACACCTGATTCGTTACATGATAAAGGAGGAATAAATCCAAAACCTCTGACTCCCGGAATGTTTGGCTATTCTGTCTTAAGATCGTCTCAAAAAAGTGATTACTTCAACGATTTATTCACTTTGCTTGAGGACTACAGAATACCGTTAGAAGGTCTGCATACTGAAACAGGACCTGGTGTATACGAGGCAGCCATTCAATACACAAACATTTTGGAGGCGGCTGATAGAGCAGTGCTCTTCAAAGCGGCAGTGAAAGAAATTGCTTCCAAACATGGCGTGATGGCAAGTTTTATGGCCAAATGGAATGCAGAGCTACCGGGATGTAGCGGTCATATTCATCAGAGTCTTTGGAAAGATGGTCAAAACCTCTTTGCGGATAACAAGGATGGATCCAATATGTCTCCATTATTCAAATCTTATGTTGCAGGACAACTTCATGCATTACCTGAGATTCTACCCATGTTTGCCCCGACTATCAATAGCTTTAAAAGACTAGTAGAAGGCGCCTGGGCACCAACCACCTTAACATGGGGACTTGACAACCGAACTACTGCATTAAGAGTACTAGCCAATGGTGGAAGCTCCACAAGACTGGAGACCAGAGTACCTGGCTCGGATGTAAACCCCTACCTGGCCATGGCAGCAGCTTTAGCAGCGGGACTTTACGGAATAGAAAATAATCTGGAATTGACAGTAAAACCAACTACCGGAAATGGCTATGAAGACAAGTCCAATGGCACCTTACCTCCAGATCTTATTTCAGCAACAGACAAAATGAAATCATCATCCCTTGCCAAATCTCTTTTTGGTGAAGGTTTTGTTGACCACTTTTGCAGAACCAGAGAATGGGAACACCGCCAATTCGCTGCAAGTATTACCGATTGGGAAATCAAGCGGTATTTCGAAATTATCTAATAACCCAGATATGTATCAGAACATTAACTTCATCAAAATAATTGAGAATGCATGGATCGACTATGACAGCTCAAGAAAGATAAAAGCTGTTGAGGACATCAGTGCAAAAGTCTCTACCAATCACGTTTATCGAATCCGGTGCGAGGATGATGATGTGGTCATTGCTAAACTTTCCTATTTTGGAAAACATGATCATTTTGTTGAAGATCACAGTATTATTAATGCACTAGCCAACAACCTCCCTGCCCCATTTGAAAATTTCCTTGCCAAGTCTTTGACTAAACATGGAAAACTGTTTGTTTATAGACACACAGACAGTGTGATGGATGCCTGGGTGGTTTTCTACAACCCAATTAAGATTGATCAGAAACCTGACAGAAAACAATCTAAGGAGCAGATTTCAATTCTAGGTAGAGAGCTTGCCAAAT
>CAXEKM010000053.1:0-5432 GCA_963996645.1 uncultured Marinoscillum sp. | reverse complement strand
TGTGACATACATTGCACTTGGTTTGTAACACCTCTAGTGCCGCTCTTTCCAACTCACTTTCTTCAGCAATAACTTTTGCCTCAATTACCGAAGGTAAAGTGGTCAGCCGGAAAGCTGGAATGATCGCTATCCCGAACAGGGTAACGATCGCTTTCAGATAGTTTGGTTTGATTAGTCTCATCTTCATTTTGTGTAAATGATTATGAGACAAAATTGAATCTTATATTATCAGGAGGCTTGTTCGAAAAGGAGCTTGATTTGTTCGAAAAGGATTAATGCTTGATTTCACTAGGACGGAATCCAAACTTACCCGCAAAGGCATTAGAAAAAGAGCTTAGACTATCATAACCTACCTCCCAGGCTGCTTCCTGAATACTCTTCTCTCCTGTTCTGATCAATTCGTGTGCAGTATTTAGGCGTTCGTTTTGGAGATATTTAAAAACTGGAACGCCAAAAACTTCTTTGAAATTCTTCTTGAGTTTAAAGGTATTAAGGCCTATTTCTTTAGATAGTTCAGAAAGCGAAGGTGGTGAGTTCAGATTAGCTATCAGTATATCCCTGGCTTTTTCCAATCGCTCAAGATCACCGGTCGGCAACTTTTCATAGGCGTTGATCGACAATTGGCCGAAGAAGTGTGCTAGTAAAGAAGTAATCTGGCTTCGGAAGAACATCATTTTTGCCTTCCCTTCATATTTTGTATGAAATATCTGATCCACGATGGATTGCATCTCTGGAGACATAGTAAATCGCGGCCCAGCGACATAATGATCTTTTGGGTGTACCAGCTGCTCTAACAATTCTGCAAACAACTCACCTTCTTGTTCAGGTAAATTATCAAGATTTCGAGCCGCAGTAGCAATAACGACGCACTCCAATGGTTTCTCTGATGAGACCAAATGCTCAAAAACCACTTGTTCATCACCATAAAAGGATAAAGCTAAACCCTTCGTGTAATCGTACTCTTGTAGCTTATCGTTATACTTCACATTGAGATGCACATTTCCAGAACCATAAAAAGCGACAGCAATGACCGGCTCATCAAAATGACAAGCATCGACTGTTGGAGACTGTGAGTTTCCAGTTTCCACCAAAATTGTAAAATCATTGATATCAACTATATCCCTTGTCATCTTTTATACCAGATATAATCGGTTACTGGTGGAGTAATGCCACTTGCTCGGAGATCTGAGATAATCTGTCCACGATGATGGGTAGTATGATTAACTACTTGAAAAAGCATCTCCTGAATACTATTTTCATAAGAATTGCCTTTAGAATTTGAATACACAATTCGTTCGTCAAGATCTTGAAAATCTAAAATATCTAGAGAATTTAAATAATTTGTCTGATCATATTGGGCACACTCAGTCAATGTGTGTACATCACTTACTCCAAATGGCTCATCTCCCAAAATTCGTGAATTCCAAATTTGGTGGGCATTTATTACATGTGAAATAAGAGGAATAGAGCGCTTACTTATCACTTCTTCATGAGTTTGTAAAAGCTCTAAAATCTCCTGATTGAAATGCCTATGATACCCAAATAAGTCTTTAAAGAAGATAACCATGAAGACAAGTTATATCATCACCACCATTTCATACAAGACCGATTATGAATTATTTAAACCATCCAAAACATTGATTTTCGTTTTCAACGATCGAAAGCTATTTTAGGGAAAGAGAAATCTAATACCATATGAAAAGATCTATCCTTTTATTCTTGCTTTGCCTTGCTTCTATCAGCATGTTTTCCCAACCAGCCAAAGTTTCCAGTAAAGCGAATCAATTAGCCGAGGATATCGAAGCGAAGATGATCGAATGGCGTCATGACTTTCATAAAAACCCTGAGTTATCTAATAGAGAATTTAAAACAGCGGAAAAGATTGCAGCACATTTGGAATCTTTAGGGTTCGAAGTTCAGACAGGCGTAGCTAAAACTGGTGTTGTAGCGGTTTTGAAAGGAGCAAAACCAGGACCCGTTATTGGATTAAGAGCTGATATTGACGCATTACCTGTCACAGAGCGAGTAGAGTTGGAATGGAAATCAACAACCACCTCCAATTATAATGGAATAGAAACAGGTGTGATGCACGCGTGTGGTCATGATACCCACATATCCATTCTTATGGCTACAGCAGAAGTCCTCAGCAAAATGAAAAACGATTTGAAAGGAACTGTCAAGTTTGTGTTTCAACCTGCCGAAGAAGGACCTCCTCCAGGGGAAGAAGGTGGCGCCAAGTTGATGGTAAAAGAAGGTGTTATGAAAAACCCGGATATCGATGTAATGATTGGCCTCCACATCAATGCACAAACTTCTGTAGGCACTGTAAGCTACAAACCTGGTGGCACAATGGCTGCTGCTGACCGATGGGTGATGAAAATCAAAGGAAAACAATCTCATGGTTCTACACCGTGGAGTAGTATAGACCCAGTTGTGACTGCTGGTCAGATTATCAGCGGAATGCAGACTGTGATAAGTAGAAACACAGAACTGACTAAAGAAGCAGCAGTGTTATCTGTAGGTTTAATCAGAGGTGGTGTTAGAAATAACATCATTCCTGAAGAAGTGGAAATGATCGGAACCATCCGAACATTGGACCCTGAAATGCAAAAGAAATTGCATGAAGACTTTAGACGTGTAGCAACGAACATTGGTGAAGCAATGGGAGCTGAAATTGATTTGGTCATTGAAAGCCACGTCCCAGTCACATACAATAATCCAGACCTGACAGCTACATTAGTTCCATTCATTTCCAATGCTATTGGAGCTGAAAATGTTTCCCTTAAAAAAGCAATGACAGGGGCAGAAGACTTTTCATTTTATGCGAATGAAGTTCCATCATTTTTCTTCTTCGTTGGAGGCTGTCCATTGGATAAAGACCCAGCATTAGCTGCACCTCATCATACACCTGACTTTTATGTAGATGATACGAGCATGCTAACCGGAGTAAAATCTATGCTGGCAGCAACACTGGGTTATATGTACAAGTAAGCATTATACTTATTTTATAAATATTTGCATTATACATAGAAACAAAAGCTGAAGTTTCATGTTAGATAGGTAGAAAAAACACTAAACCGTCTCACATGAAACTCCACTCACTACTCATAGTTGGGATCATTGCAGCTGCTTGTAATTCCAATAACAAAACAATAGTCACTAATTCACATGTCAGAGTTCCGGATTCAACAAAAGAAACTCCGCCTCAAGAATACATTCCCATTACTCATTCGATCAAGCATTTAGACGCAGATACCTCCAGAACAGACGCACCTTCGTTTAATGGACAGTATGTCGTTGCTGATAAATACCTGGTAGATGTTAAGATCAATGACACTGAAGCTTCTGTTAATTGGGAAGGTTTTGATCAGGTGCTTTATAGAAATGAAAATTGCAGTTTTAAGAATCTAATTTGCTTTTCTTCAGACAATCCAGATTTTGGGAAGTTCTACATGAATACCAGAAATGGAAAACTCATCCACCAAATTATAGAAGAAAATGACACACTTTATTACGAAGTAGCTCGCTTAAACAAGGAAAACAAACCAGCAGGAGATTTTAACGGAAAGTACTCCATTATAGGACCCAAAATGGATTCTATGAAGTTTGAGATGATAGCAACGGCTCCCTACAAATACGAATACAAACTAGATACTGGTAAAAAATCAGTTGTTTTCTATCGTGGAAGAGATAAAGTAGGATTGATGCATTATAGCAATACCATGGCAATGAATTCAGATCATTTATCTGGCTTGTACAAATGGAATGATGATTCTAATGCTACCATTGTTCAACTAGCAACAAATTAAAAAAGGCCAGCAAATGCTGGCCTTTTCTCTTAATCTATACAGGTCGGACCTAGTCCATTTGACTCTCATATTTTTCTTTGAACTTCTCATACAGTCGTTGCTGCATGGCGTGAAGTTCTACTTCTCTACCCTGGATGTAAGATGCAACGATAATATTGCTTCTCATATCAAGAATATCACCACCAGAGATCACGAGGTTGGCATCTTTACCTTGCTCAATAGTACCTGTCATATCGTCTATTTTCAAGATCTTAGCAGTATTGGAGGTCACCAACTTCAAAGCCTCTTCTTTATCTAACTCTCCATAGACAGCAGTAGTTCCCGCAAAGAAAGGAAGATTTCTCGCACTAGCTAACATACCGTTTTCATAAGTAAGACCCACAAGGATTCCTTCTTTGTGAAGCAACGCTGGCAATTTGTAAGGAAGATCGTAATCTTCAGAGTTTCTTGCTGGCACTCTGTGCACATTGGTTATCAATACCGGAATGTTATTAGCCTTGATGAAATCCTTCACATACCAAACATCTGCAGCTCCAGTCAACACTATACTTGGAATACCAGCACCTTTCAACGTCTGAATAGCTTCCATGATTTCTTTAGCATGATCTGCATTCACAAAAAGCTGTGACTCACCAGTAACTACAGGAATCATGGCTTCTAGCTTCAAATTACGCTCAGATGGCTTGCTTTCCATGTAAGACTTGGTGTCTGCAATCAACTGCAGAATTTCTCCAACCTGATCTTTGTAGTTTTCATTGACTCTTCGCTCTGTTTCACCACGCCACCATCTTGGACCGTATGAAAGAGCTGGCCAGTTCACATGAACCCCGTCATCCACTTTATACAAACCATCTTCCCAATTCCAGGCATCCAACTGCATGATACTACTTGTACCAGGAATTGTACCTCCCTGAGGAGTAATCTGTGCAATCTGGATTCCTGTAAACTTCATTGTAGGAATTATCTCAGAATCCGTATTGTAGGCAATAGCGGCTCTTACATTTGGATTGATACTTCCCGTTTCGTTATTATCCAAAGTAGCTCTCACAGATGCTACCTCTTCCAATCCCAATTTGGTTTTTGGTAAGATAAGTCCTGGATAGATGTGCTTTCCAGAAGCATCTACTTGCTTATATCCTGAAAGATCTAGTCTTACATTTGTAGCATTTGCTACCATGGTGATCTTTCCATTTTCAAACGTAATGATAGAGTTTTCAATTACTGTACCATTACCCAGGTGAGCAGTACCATTCATGATGGCAATTGGCTCTGTTTGAGCAGACCCAGGAGCTGGAACTTGAGCAAAAGCAGCTGTTACAGCAATAAGCCCAACGATGTATGTTAATATCTGTCTTTTCATGGTCTTAGTCATTTAAAGAGTAATCTTCTACCATCAAATCTCCACACTCAAAATAGTGCTTCTCTTTCTTGCGACCCTTTTGTGTAGATGCCCCACCTTTCTTGGCTTCAAGCATCTTATTGGTCAATCTTGTGCGTTCTGAGGCAATCCATTCTTTCATTTTAGCATCTTTTTCTAAACTGAAATAAACCACACCATCCACTAAAGTCATCTCTGGTTTAGCATAAATCGATAGTGGGTGATCATTCCAAAGAACTACATCT
>CAXEKM010000052.1:0-5084 GCA_963996645.1 uncultured Marinoscillum sp. | reverse complement strand
TTACCTTCTTCATCAATTACCACTACTGATCGAGCGGTTAGGCTCTTCAAAGGACCGTCGGTCATTTCAATTCCATAATCTTTAGCAAAAGCATCACTTCTGAATGCCGATAGTGTTTCTACTTTATCAATTCCCTCTGCTCCGCAGAATCTTGCCTGAGCGAATGGTAAATCTTTAGAAATGCATAATACCACGGTATTGTCTAATTTGGAAGCATCCTCATTAAAATGTCTAACAGATGCTGCACAAGTACCAGTATCGATACTTGGAAAGATATTAAGTACCACCTTCTTGCCTTTGTAATCGGCTAGTGAAACTTCTGATAAATCATTTTTAACCAATGTAAATGCTGGAGCCTCTGCTCCTGAACCTGGCAATTCACCAGATGTGGACACTGGGTTGCCTTTTAAAGTTACTTGTCCCATAATAAGTGTTTTGGTCTATTAACTAGACTGATCATTTAATGTTGAATGAATTTAAGTATTTCTTAACAAATAAAACATTATAAATGAATGAACGTTCATTTATATTTGTAACGAAATGAGAACTAGAGATGAAAGCAAGGAAAAAGCAATACATGATGAGGCACTCAAGCTCATTGTCACACAAGGCTTTGATGGACTAAGCATGCATAAGCTTGCTAAGGCTGCTGGTGTATCTCCTGCTACTATCTATATCTACTATAAGGATCGAGAGGACCTCATAAAGCAGATGGCGGCTAAGGAAATTGACAACTTATTAGAAGCATCCTTAAAGAACTTCAATCCACAAATGAGTTTTTCAGAAGGTTTGAAGATACAATGGAAGAACAGGTCCAGATATTTCATGGAGCATCCTTTGCAAATGAAATTTATGGAACAAATACGTTACTCTCCTTATCATAAAGAACCATCTCTGGAGAAGTCCTCATTTGTCAAAATAATGGGTGAATTCATAAAAAAAGCAATAGCCAATAGAGAATTGAAACCCTTACCGATTGAAGTGTATTGGTCACTTGCCTTCGCACCACTTTACAAACTCGTAGAGTTTCATGTCAATAAAAAAGGCATGAATGGAAGAAAATATCAGTTGACAGACCAAGACCTTGAGGCTGCATTAAGTTCAGTACTGCAAGGATTAAAACCAGAATAATGGAAAACACGAATAAATTCAGTCAGTACCAAATATTTGTTATTGCGGTGCTGGCCATCCTTCAATTCACCATAGTTTTAGACTTTATGGTTTTGTCACCACTTAGTGCCATCCTTTTGGATGAACTAAGTCTCACCACTTCCCAATTTGGCTTAGTTGTTTCTGCTTACGCGTTCAGTGCGGGAGCATCTGGTCTTCTTGCTGCAGGTTTTGCGGATAAGTTTGACCGTAAAAAACTACTTCTCTTCTTCTACACTGGATTCATAATCGGCACACTCCTTTGCGGAATAGCGCCAAACTATGAATTCCTGTTGATGGCCCGTATTGTAACTGGTTTGTTCGGAGGAGTAATCGGATCAATTATCTATGCGATCATCACTGATTTATTTGATTTCTCTGCTCGAGGAAGAGTAATGGGTTTTGTACAAATGGCCTTTGCGACAAGTCAGATTTTAGGAATGCCTTTCGGTATTTATTTAGCCAATCACTATGGATGGCATTCACCATTTATCTTGATTGTGATATTGAGTATAATAGTGATTGTCGCACTAATCATTTATCTCAAGCCAATCAATGAACATCTAGCTTTACAGGTCAAACAAAATGCGTTAAAGAAAATGGCCAATACCATTTCCAATAAGACTTATTTGAAAGGGTTCATGGCCACTACACTCTTAGCAACTGGCGGATTTATGCTGATGCCATTTGGAGCTGCATATAGTGTCAATAACCTGGGAATTAGCCTGGATAATCTTCCATTAGTTTACATGGTGACAGGTGTTTTCTCTATGATGTCTGGCCCGATTGCTGGGAAAATCAGTGACTCAGTAGGCAAATACAAAGTATTTCTTTTTGGGTGTACGCTGGCAATAATCGCGATTATCATTTATTGTAACTTGGGCATCACCCCAATCACATGGGTCATTGTACTGAGTGTTATTATGTTTATTGGTATTACCTCCAGAATGGTCGCTTCACAAGCATTGATGACGGCTGTTCCGGAACCCGCTGACAGAGGTACTTTTATGGGCATTAACTCTTCTGTAATGCAAATAGCTGGAGGTATCGCATCATCAGTAGCTGGACTCATTGTAGTTCAATCAGAAACTGGCCAATTGGAAAACTACCCATTACTCGGTTATGTAGTTGCAGGATCTATAGTCATCACTATGATCATGATGTCAATTATCAACAAAATTGTCATGCAAAAGAACGAATCAACGCAACCTGAAATGGTTAATGCTCGATAGATTTACATGCAACTAAGCATGTAATCTATCACTACCCGTAAAATCATACACATCGATATGGATGCGTTTTATGCATCTGTAGAACAGCGCGATAACCCTGCGCTGAAAGGGAAACCTATCGCTGTTGGGGGAAACAAAGAAAGAGGTGTAGTTGCAGCTGCCAGCTATGAAGCACGACAATATGGTGTGAAGTCAGCGATGCCGTCTGCAATTGCAGCAAGGCGTTGCCCCAACCTCATCTTTGTGAAACCACGATTTGAGCGATACAGAGAAGTATCAAAACAAATCCACGAAGTGTTTCATGAATACACCGACCTGGTAGAACCATTAAGCCTGGATGAGGCATACCTGGATGTTACAACAACCAAAATAGGTAGACCTTCGGCAACTTTAATCGCTAAAGAAATACGCAAGAAAATCCTGGAACGCACCAACCTTACCGCTTCGGCAGGCATCTCCTATTGCAAATTCCTGGCAAAGACTGCATCAGACGTCAACAAACCCGATGGCCTTTTTGTGATTCTTCCTGATGAGGCAGATGAATATCTGAGAACGATGCCAATTCACCGTTTTCATGGTATAGGGAAAGCTACCGCAGAGAAGATGAAGCTTGCAGGAATTTTCACAGGTGGGGATCTCCGCAAAAAATCATTGGAAGATCTGGCAATCAGATATGGTAAAGCAGGAGCCTACTACTACAACATCTGTAGAGGAATTGATAACCGACCAGTCATTCCAGATCGCGAACGAAAGTCCATCAGTGCAGAGAGGACATTTGATCACAACATCATGAGGCTAGATGAAATCCATGAAGAAATAAAGCGGATCGCAGAAATAACTTTTGGCCGATATGAGAAAACTGAGGCGCGAGGAAAGACAATAACCATCAAAATCAAATATGGTGACTTCAAACAAGTCACCAAAAGTCATTCACTCAACTCAGTGGTAGAAGATGTATCGACGTTAATTAACGAATCTCTTCAATTGGCTACTAAAGAAATCATCCGAGATGAAGGCATCAGATTACTTGGAGTAGGGATTAGTAACTTCAAAGAGGATCAACAAACTACTCAAAGCGAACAACTTACCATCTCATTTTGATATTTATATACCGATCGGTATATTTGTAATATGAGAAATCCCGAACAGACTAGAAATCTCATTATCTCTAAAGCGATAAGCATCTTTAACAAGAAGGGCTATCGTGCAACTTCCTTGTCAGACATTACCAAAGCCACTGGCATGACCAAAGGAGCTATTTATGGAAACTTTGACAATAAAGATGCAGTGGCTGTGGCGTCATTTCAATATGCCACCGAGAAAGTGTTGGATGAGCTAAGAGAACAAATAAAAAATGCTCCAACAGCGCCATTAAAACTTAAAGCAATCCTCTCCTATTACGATCAATACATTGACAACCCTCCTATTGAAGGGGGATGTCCGGTAATTAACACCTCGGTAGAAGCAGATGATGAACACCCCCTACTGCGCATGAAAGTAGTGGCTATGATCACCATGATAAAAGACTCTTTGAAGCAAATCATTCACCGCGGCATTATGGAAGGACAGATACGAAAAGAGATAGATGTGGACTTGTATGCAAATATGTTTTACTCCACTATCAAGGGTGCAATTCTGATTTCCAGAGTTGAAGGCAATAGCAGAACATTTGATTCAATAAGCCTTGGCTTATCTAATCAAATAGATGCGATAACCATTTAAAAAAATTTAAGTAACAATATACCAATCGGTATTTATGAGTCAAAAAATTACCACAATAGACGCAGGAATCCAGGATACCAGCCGACCTTCTGAACGTCCACCTAAATCCAACTGGAAGACTAAAATGATCCAGAAAGGACTAGCCACACTTCAACACATCTCTCCCACCAAAACAGCTGAAGTGGTCTGGCATTATTTCACCAAACCTGGAGCAGTTCGATTCAAAGAGTCACATTTAGAACTGCTAGAACAGGCAGAGACTTTTACCAATTCGTATAATGGTTACGCTATACAAGGCTATCGCTGGGGAACCTCAGGCCCAAAAGTACTATTGGCTCATGGATGGAGATCTAAGATCTCCGATTTCAGACGAATGATTTATGCATTGGTAGAAGCGGGATATGTGGTGGAAGGTCTGGATATGAAAGGACATGGACGATCAGAAGGCAAACACACAGCTCTTCCGGAAATGCGAGATGTCATCAAAGATCATTATGTAAAAGAAGGCCCATATCACGCAGTAATTGGCTATTCGATTGGTGGATTAGCAGCAAGCATGGTACTATCAGAAGTTGCCCCTGCTTTACAGCCGAAGCACCTTTTCATTATTTCGTCGCCACCATATGTTCGATACTTCTTTAAGGACATCATAGATGATCTGGGCTTTAACCATAATGTCTACGAAGAAATGTCAAAACTGGTCAAAGTAAATTATCATGAAGATATTGACTACTTTGATTTAAGAGATAAACAAGAGCAACTCAAAGGAATAGATAAGACACTTATATATGATGAGATTGACAAAACTGTTCCATTTGAACGAGGTGAAGAACTTTACAAACACTATCCTGACGCACATTTCGTTCACACCAAAGGTTTAGGACATTACAAAATCATAGCGTTTGATGGAGTCTTCAATATTATCCTGAAACAAATGGGCAAAGAATTAGTAACATCATAGCTTCACTTGAATTGGCAGTG
>CAXEKM010000051.1:0-10628 GCA_963996645.1 uncultured Marinoscillum sp. | reverse complement strand
TTGAGAAGCAGCTAAAAACATCTTTTGGTAAGTCAGTAAGTATCGCCAATGGTGGATACCTGATCATTGAACACACCGAAGCACTTCACGTGATCGATGTGAACAGTGGTAACAAATCAAACCAGGAAGATGATCAGGAAACTACAGCATTAAAAGTAAATCTGGAGGCAGCAGCGGAAGTTGCTCGTCAGTTGAGGTTGCGTGATATGGGTGGAATCATAGTTGTTGATTTCATTGATATGCGTAAATCAGATAACAGAAGAAAGGTTTACGAAAGGATCAAGGAAGAAATGAAGAGCGATCGCTCGAAACATACAGTTCTTCCATTGTCCAAATTTGGTTTGCTTCAGATCACTAGACAGAGAGTAAGACCAGAACTGAATATCACTACTAGAGAGGTTTGTCCTACATGTGGAGGTACTGGTCAGATTACAGCTGCGATTTCTATAGCGGATCAAGTAGAGAAGACATTGGATTATATCCTTACTTCTCAAAACGAAAAGAAAATAACGGTTTCAATGCACCCGTATTTGCAAGCCTACTTCACAAAGGGAATTTTTTCCAAGCGTGTAAAATGGTATTTGAAATACATGAAATGGGTGAACATCATTGAAGATTCATCTCTAGGACTCACTGAATACAGTGTGTTGAATAGCAGAGGCGAATTGATTGAAACCTAAGATCTTCTAATAAAAAGAAAAGCCCTGACGAATCTCGTCAGCGCTTTTTTTATGTCTTCAAGAGTCTTAGAACTTGATCCCCACATCTAGTGAAACCAACGTGTTTCGGATGTAAAGCTCTTCCTGGAATCCGAAAGTTTCTGTTTTGATAACATTGGCCAAACCTCTCTGATAGGTAAAACCCGCAAACAATGTGGTATTTACACCAGCTCTATATTCTACTCCAGTTCCGAAGATGATCGTCGCATCAACGTTTTTAAACTCTTCGATCAAATCGTAATCTTCTTCAGATGGTTCGCTGAATACTTTGATTTCTGGAGCCATACCAACCTGGAAAAAGATTCGGGCATCCGGCTGAAACTCATTAGTGAAGAGTTTTAGTGAAACGGGAATCTGCAGATAGTTCAGGCGATATTCCTCGATATTGTTTTTCGTGTAATTAGCCGTAGGCTGGTCAGCTTCCTCACTTACCTGGAAACCAACGTATTTCGGAACGAAGATGATTCCAGTACTGAAATAGTAAGTGTCTGTAATCTCATGGTCGTAAATAAGCCCAACCGAAAACTTAACTGGGCTATTGTATGGCTCTACGTCATACAAGGAGTCTACCAGGGATGTTCTGTTGGAAGAAATTGCAGGAGAAAACTTAAGTCCCAGCTTGGATTGAGCGTTGGAAAAGTTCAGTGCAAAAACAACTAATACAAGGAGTAATAAAATCTTTCTCATGCGGTTTAATAAATACCTAACGAATGTAATCAGGTGGTTTTTATTAGTTAATTAAATCTAGTCATTACTTAGTCCACTCGGACTTGATAATAGTGCTAAATTTGAAAGCTTAAAATTATAACGTATGAGAGCAGTAATCATAATGATTTTTAGCCTTTTATTCATTGGCTGTGGTGGAGGTGATTGTCAGTTTGAAGATGAAATTGCCACACAACCGGTAGATATACAAATAGACAGGCTGGAAGAAAACTTGTTTGCCGCTCAGTCCGAAGCAGATATTATTGCGTTTTTGGAGGCCAATCCAAACATGGCCAACATCTTCCTGGATGCTCCGGAATATCCTTCTGACACGATTTTGGCTGAAAAGATATTTACTTTGATCAAAAATCCAGGAATGGATACACTCTATGACGAGGCAGAAAATGTTTATGCCAACATGGGTGAGATTGAGGATAAATTGGAAGTAGCTTTTGGAAAACTAAAGACGTTGATTCCAGAAACAGCTACCCCAAAGTTTCAAACCATTGTTACGGGTATGTATAAGGATATCTTTATTACAGATACTCTAATCATCGTCGGTTTGGACTTCTTCATTGGTGATGAAGCTACCAACAAGCCACAGCATGTGCCTTATTATATTCTAAGCAGATACAATAAAGAGCATTTGGCCAGTATTATCGTAAAATACCTGGCAGGTCAGGTCGTAGCTGCAGGGAAAAAACCAACATTGCTGTCTGAAATGATTGATTTTGGTAAGACGTATTATCTGACCAAGAGATTGATGCCTTGTACTCCGGATTCTATTCTGCTAGGTTATACCCCACAGGACATGGAATTGATCAATAGCAATGAAGCGGTGATCTGGGCGACCTTTTTAGAAAATGAAGTGCTGTATGAAACCAGTCACATCACGAAAAGAAAGTTCTTAGGGGAGCGACCTAATATTTACGAAATAGACCAAAAATGTCCAGGCAGAGTAGGAGCCTGGGTTGGCTGGCAGATCGTGAACAGCTACATGGAGCGAAATGATGTGGATATCAAAACCTTGATTTCGGATGCTGACAATGATAAGATCTTTATGCAGTCAGGATATAAACCTCAGAGTCGCTAACGCTCAAGTGCTTCTCGTTTTCTAGAATCTTCAACAGCTTTTTGATTTGTAGATCCTTGCTGTAATAGGATTCAGCAAGGTCTCTACTGTTTTTCTGATAGGTATCCAGCAGAGACGGTTCTTTGATGAAGGCCTCTATCTTGCGAACAAAATCCATCGGTTCGTTCACATAGTGGTGAAATCCACATTTGTGTTTGTCAACGATGGATCTGATCCAACCTCCGAAGTTGATGATGATGAGTTTTCCAGCAGCTAGCCCGTCAAAGAACTTGTTTGGGCTGCCAGTGTTTAAAATCTCCAGGTTTTTGAAAGAGACATAGATGGCATCTTGTTCTTCCAGCACTTCTTTCACTTCGTTGGCATTGCCAAAAGGTAAAAGGGTCACATTTGACAATTCACTTGATAAGTTCTGAATCAATACTGCTTCTTTACCTGTACCCATCAACGTGAAATGAACGGGTACTTCATGTTCTTCACACGCTTTGGCTGCAGCAATGAGTGAAGTCAGTTGATTGGCAGGTCCGAATGTCCCGAAGTAACCCACCTTAATCGGGTTTTGGTGATTGAACTTTTGAAGCTTTCTGCTTTTTTCAAAGAAATCGATATCTGCAAAATTGGTGACTACATGCACTTTGGTTTGTGGAGATGTAGCCTCTATGTAGTTTCTGATCGCTGGAGAAAGAGCAATGACCTTTTGGGCTTCTGTGTAACACTTTCGTTCAAACTGATACAACCACTTTTTCAAGAGTTCATTTTTAACAGCACCCATTTTGATAGGAGCCTCTGGCCACAAATCGCCAACTTCAAAGTAATACGGAATGTGTAAATGCGTCTTGATGAATAAGGCTATGAAACCTGTAGTCAGTGGTGTGGTCATCACATATCCCAGATCAAATTTTTGATTGAGCTTTTTGATGGCTTTTTTGGATCGCTGGACGAACTGGTAGAATGCCCACATGCGTCTCGCAAACCCGAATTGGTTTTTGTACGGAATCTTTAAATAATGAACTTGGATTCCATCGATCACTTCAAGCCCTGATTTATGATTGTGACCCGTAATCATGGTGACTTCATGGCCAGCATCTACCAGTCCCTTCGCAAGATTGTACGAACGAATACATCCTCCTTCATCTGGGGTATTGAAGTATTGATGAACGTATAATATTTTCATAAAGGTGGCTTGTTGCGATTTTTAAGCATATAAAGATGCTAACAGAATTTTAGCTTTGATAATTTCGTTAGTAGTTTTCGACATAGTACACCTATATTCATGTATTTGACCCGACTTACCCTATGGATAATCCTATTTTCTGCAAGCATTGCTGCTTTTGCACAGCTGCAAGATGCGAGAAAAGTCTATGAGGCTGCACAACATGTGACGGTAGATCGCTATCAACCGGATTCCAATTATGAATATCTGGTATTGGCTTCTAATTTCTCCAGGGAGACCATTAAGCAAATTCCTTTTTCGGATAGACGGATTGTCAAAATTGATTTGGTATACAGTACATTTAGTGAAAGTGCCCAGTTTGATCAGAAGCAGCTAGATGTTTCAAGATTGCAAGCGTTGATTGCTATCAATCCACGAATAGTTGAAAACCAGTTTTTCGATTGGAACATTATTGGGCAAACAGGCTGTCGATCCAGCAAGGAGTGTCTGGATTATTTCCATGGTTTCGTGATTTATTATGAAGACTATTTCACCAAGGAGACTGCCAGGCAAGAGATAGATAGCATTAAATCAGAATTGCGAGAATTAACCCACTCCACTGTTCAGAATCAGGAAAAACTAAAAATCAATTATCAACGAATCCCATGTGAATATCCGGAGCCAATCTACTCTAGTGAATACTTGACTGATAAATTGGATCAGCTGTATCGTTGTTATGAAGACTATAAAGCGCGAGTGTTTTTCGAAGCAGATTTCGACTACAATGGGCGACCTGTAGAAGTGCGAGTTAAGGGAAATCTCTTTCCTTGTAAAGATGAATTGGCCAAACGACTCAAGTATATTTTGCAATGGAAACGTGGCTTGACAATTGGAAATCTACAATATCCGCTGACTGCCGTTGGCTATGTGAGTTTTCCACTGAAGGGAGAGAGTGTTCAAATTTCAAGCTATCAGATAGCGGATCATTTGAAAAAGAAATACCAAATGCTACAGCAGTATTCTCAATGTGTAGCATACAACATGGATACGAGTTATGCAGAACTCATTCCAAAAATGGAGCAGCGGGTTGTTTCAAAAGTATTGGAACGGAATAAATGGAAACCGGAGCTATTCGTGGTGGATGTTACGGGTAGCATGTATCCTTTTACTTCGGATTTATTGAAATGGATTAAACTGAAGAATGACAGTATTCCGAACAATTACATCTTTTTCAATGACGGCAATGATAAACCAACGAATCAAAAAGCGATTGGTCAAACAGGTGGTTTGTATTCCATCAGAACGAATGAATTTGAGGAAGTGAAGTCCAAAATGTTTGAAGCGATGCGCAACGGCGGTGGTGGAGATCTCCCAGAAAATAATTTTGAAGCATTAATGGCCGGATACCTTCAGGTCAAGCCCAAAGGGGACATCATTATGATTGCCGATAATTACTCGTTTCCAAGAGATGAAGTCATGCTGGCTCGATTTGAAGGCAGGTTGAAGATTTTACTTTGTCATACAGAAAAAGGAATCAATACGGATTACTTGAACCTTGCCAGGAAGTATGGTTTTACCCTGCATAGTTTTAAATCAGACATTGCCGACTTTAACTCCAACCAATTGACGGTAGAGGGTAAAACCTATCAGTTTGTTAACGGTAAGTATTTCTTGAAGAATTAATCAGCGCAGTATGGGACAGTAAAATTGCCGTTGGCAAAAGTCTCACTATCTGCTCTTGCATCAATCCGGCCGGTAACTTCCGTTTCTGTGATTGTCAAAATTTCTACTGCACCAGAAACAGCAATGCTGTTTAAGTTGGTATCAGGATTATAAAGGGTGACTGTATGTCCATTTTCAGAGAAAGACAATTCATAAACACCAACAACTGCAGGGATATCAAAAAGTAACTTTTGCCCATCGAGAATAAACTCGGCACACGGATCTTCAAATGTTTCAGAACTCAATTCGAACGAAAGATCTGTTTCTTCAAAGAAAGATACTTCAGCTATTCCACTACTAAATACCCAGGTTTCACCTTCTATCTGGCCTTGTAAGGATTGGTTTTTGAATTCATATTTTGGTCCACTGTCTTCATCGTCACCACAAGACGAAATGAGTACAAATGAGAACAATAGCAAGAGGGAGCATGATTTAATAAACATATCGTTATGTTGTGACAGATGCAAGGAAATAAAGGAAACTTGAAATGTTGGCATGAATTGTGAGTGTTCGCAATGTCATTCATCGAAATGAATCATAGATGAATAATCTTACAGGGCTTACTTCACTATGTTTGTAAACCGCGAACCAATAAATGTAAATGCTATGACTGTTTTTAATTCTTTGACCTCAAGACTTTTATTTTTGACTCTCCTTCTAGCAATGTTTTCTTGTGATCTGCTCAATAGCTCTCTGGAAAACCTGGATGTTGATGAATTGACGGAAGCAGAAGTAATTGAAGGGTTAAAGGAGGCTTTAGTGGTAGGTACTGATACTTCCACTAACGTTTTAGGATCTGTCAATGGTTATTTGCAGGATGAGGCGGTTAAAATCTTACTACCAGATGAAGCTCAACCAATTTTTGACAACATGGAGAAGCTTGGTCTGACGAGTATCATTCAGCCTTTGATTGACCAAACGGTAGAAAGCATGAACAGAGCCGCCGAGGAGTCTGCTGCTCTTGATTCGACCAAAGTGATTTTTAAAGATGCCATCACTGACATGACTATTGCTGATGGTTGGGCGATTTTGAATGGTGCTGATACGGCAGCCACTACTTATTTAAAGGACAAAACGTATGCTAGATTATTGAGCAATTTCAGTGCGATCATTTCTCCGGTATTGAATAAGCCGATCATTTCAGGAATTGATCTCAGTACTGAGGAATTGTACAGTAAACTAGTATCTACTTACAATACAGGTGTGGAGGTTTATAATTTGACGCAGATATTGAATCCATCCAATCATCTGGATCAAATTCAAACTGGAACCCTGGCTGATCATGCTACCGGAAAGGCTCTTGATGGTTTGTTCCTAAAAGTTTCTGAAGAGGAGAAATCTATAAGAAAAGATCCCTGGGCACGGGTTACAGACATCTTAGAAAAGGTATTTGGTAGTCTTGATGATTAATACTGAAGGTAATCTTTTGTCTTTGTCACGCTGAAAACATTTAGAATAGACAGCAGTTTGTATCTTCACTGTTCAAAAACAATAACACTGATGAAGAAAAACCTACTACTAATTGCTGTAATGATCATGTTGGTTAGCACTGTATCGGCACAGGAATTCCCTAAAATGGATGCAAGCCCATTGGATGCTGCCTACTACCCAAATAGGGCTGCATTTAGAGCATTCGCTAAAACAGAAGAAGAAAAGAAAGCTGGCGAACCGAAAATCAGAGTCCTTTATTCTCGTCCACAAGCAAAGGAGAGAGAAGTATTTGGCAATCTGGTGAAATACGGTGAAGTATGGAGAATTGGTGCCAATGAGTCAACTGAGGTATTGTTTTACCAGGATGTGACGATTGGCGGAACCAAAGTAAAAGCTGGTAGATATACCATGTATGCTACTGCTCAAGAAAATGAGTGGGAAGTAATGTTCAGCACAGATAAAGATGGTTGGGGTCAATATGCTTTCAAACCAGAAGAAACCACGGTAGCGAAAATCACCGTACCGACTAAAAAGACTCCAGAGACACTAGAAGCCCTTGCGATCGTTTTCGAAAAAGCAGATGGTGGAGCGAATATGATTATAGGTTGGGAAAACACTATGGTGAGTGTTCCAATCGTGTTCTAAAAGATTATTACAAATGAAGAGGATGAGCCTCTCCAGTTTTGGGGAGGCTTTTTTATTTATACTCAATGATTAAAAACTCAGCCGTATTCTCTCCGATGTTGAGTACCTCGTGAACCGTGACAGAATCACTCCCAAAGACATATCCTTCTGGTACGTTCACTTCTCGAGTTCCACGAGAATCGATCATTCTAAACTTGCCTCCAACTAATGTATAGCCGACATGCGGTGGATGATAATGCTTTTCGTGACCTACTCCAGCAGGAAAAACACATTTCAAAATTCTTAATTCTTCGTTTTCTTTCAAGACCTCACAAACACGCTCGCCATTCCACCCAGCTTCCAAGGGGTCGGGAAGGTCCATTGCTGCTTTTTCGGAGTTTTCCATGCTGCAGCTTGCAAGAATGGAGAACATCAGAAAAATAGGCGAGAAGATGATCAGAACTTTGAATTTAGGTTTCATTTACAATTTGTTTTACTGTAGGAATGATGGTTACAAAATTATAATAGCCGGAATTTTAGCCTGTTTGATTTCATCAAGACATTTCTTTTGGAAATCCCCCTTTAAAAAAGTGAAATTATTACTTCGCCTCGAACATATTCCAATAGCGACAAAAGTGTTTGAGTTTAAATTCGATACTTGTCTTATTACAACTCCGGAGAAGTCACCATCACCAGGTTCGATACATTAAGAACCATCATCTCAGGTACTTTTCATCTTCGGCTGGTAGATACCGAAACCGGCCTGGATACCATCCAAATCACTGATGGACGGTTTGATATCAACTGGCGCACACTCAACTGTGGACAGTACAGGGAACAACCTTGTCCTTAATAATTTAAAGCCTAACTAAACTTCAATATGAAACGCTTCAAAGCTCGTTTTCTCACCAAATCATTGTAGTCCATGGACTTCACCTCTTCACCACAAGATCACATTGAATGTGAAGATCATCCTAAGTAGGCTCGACCGCAGGGGTTAGTTTTCCGTGGTAAGACTATAGAAAATTTTCATATATTACGTTATATGACAAATAGACCTTCCCAATTCAACCAATCCTTTAGGTTAACAATCCTATCCAGTCTTCTGGGGATCCTTTGGCTACTAGTTGCCTGTAATCCTGAAACGATTAAAGATGGGGAATGTGAATTTATCCCTAGAATAAATTGCTCAACTTTTACCTTTAGTTTTGTGGATCCGGACACTTATGAAAACTTGATGGGGGTTGATGGTCAGCCCATACACCCTGACTCCATTGTCATTACCAATTCTCGAAGGGATACCATGCACCATGAAATTTTTGCATTTTCGGATGGATGGTACACAGTCCAAAATTTTTCCGTTTTCCAGGAGATTACCTGCTTTAACCAATGCCAACTGGACTCTGTATTTACCAGAACATACAACGTGTATGTAGGCAATGGAGATACGGATACGCTAGAAGTTCATTTTCCAGTTAGATCTGATAACTACACTACTTATTATAATGGAATCAGTGGAGAACTTCCTGACTATCGTGAACTTCCTAGTGGTTACGGCAGCGGTTACACTACGTATTGGTTCCGAAAAAAAATGATTAACTATTTGAATTAAAAACGCCCTTAATTTATGAAAAAGATCCCCTGCCTATTTATCACAATTGTTTGTTCTAGTTTTTTACTAGTTGCCCAGGATGACACACCAGATCTCGACTCAGCCACAGCTGTTGGTTTTACATGGGCCAGTTGATTAAGGCGGATCCGTGTATTTTAGTCCGTTTGACGCTCAAGACCCAATTCCACTTGACTCCCAAGTTTTGAAGATCTATTATTTACATTTAATTAAAGATGGATTGGATATAGATACTCTTCAGCTTGAGTTCCATGCAACAATGGATGACTGTGATAAGAAAAATTCGCCTACTTAAACTTTTACAATAATGAAAAACTTGTTTACAGCAATGCTGGTGAACAGCGTGGCTTTTATGTGGAGCTCTTCAAAGAATAAACTATCTGCCCGATTCTGCAATACACCTGATCCAACAGAATCAGAATATAAAGCTACAGTATGATATGAGTAAGAGAATAATAACTACAGGTAAGCTGACTATTTATAATAACGTGCAATACCGTTATAACTAATGTAATAAATCACTTTTCCTTTTATCTAATCTTCTCTACTTTAACAGCATGAAACGGTTTATAATATTCCCGCTATTTATCAGCTTTCTATTTCTTGTTAGCTGTTTTGATCGTGTTTGTCCGGATTTTGATCTGGAGAATGGATTCAGTATTACTTTTCGTCTTTTTGAGTCAGGAACGGATAACAGTCTCCTGGGTATTGGAACATATTACGATCGTGATTCAGTCAAAGTCTTTTACGAAGATGGAGAGGTTTTATTTGATGGGCCCGTATACACAGATGGAACGGTTACTCTAGAACCATATTTTTTAAAGAATATAGAATTACCACTGGATAAAGATTCTTCGGAAGTGTATTATTTGCATTTAAGACGTGGGTTCTTAGATGTAGACACTTTTGAGGTTAGCTATCGTGTATCAAAAGCTGAATGTAATCAAAAAATATTTACTGAATACAACTTTATCTACAATGGAGAGCTAATAAGATCCATAAATGATGAAATAGACGAACTTACTATATGCCTTGAAAAACCACTCTGAGTAGAATATCATTATCTAATTCACCAAATGACCTAACTAATGAAAAGTTCAATGATTGCCTTAACGGGTATGACGTTTGTCATATCCTTACTTACTCAAAACGTAAGTGCCCAAGGGTGTACTGTACAACCTCCTACTGAGCAAGAGTATATCTCTATTCCCTGGTATTGAGATGAGAACGCGTTGTATTGTTATTTAATTAACAACGTTATAACTTATATTTAAACACAACTAGTAATATCACTCATGAAAAACATTCTCTTCCTCTCTATTTTCATCTGCCTACTCTCCTTAGGCTCTTGCATAAATCAATGTCCTGGTGAAAGAGTTCCTCTTGAGCAATCTTATGCTATTTTTTTTAAATTATTTGATTCTGACACTAACCAAAATTTGCTGGAAATAGCTTCTGAATACAATCGTGACTCTGTTAAGGTATACAGCGGAGATGGACGGCTACTTTTCCCTGGACCGGTTCCTGGTAACGGCAGTGTAGATCTTTATCCTT
>CAXEKM010000050.1:0-4900 GCA_963996645.1 uncultured Marinoscillum sp. | reverse complement strand
TCTTCCTGCACGATTTTTTGCAATGACTGAGTGTAAACTCTCGTCATCATACTCGCCAGGTGACCATGACCCATGCAATCAAAAAGCACTATGTATAAGTGCTCACCATCCTGATGTACCCAGAACCCATCACCACCCGCTTTGCCGATCATCGGTTTATTGATCACGAATGATTCAATAACACTGGCCATTAACTCTTCAGGAAACAGCGAAAAATAATTTCGTTGTGTCTCGTCTTCGCCTATGCCCAGGTTGAAATATGTAGGTTCCTGTGGTTTCATATACTATTGTAATCCAATAACTACGTAAGCTTCATGATTATTCCAAACGATCGGAATAACATAAATAGATACGTCACTAGGTATCTTTAATTGAGAAGGCATGCCCTGAAATACTACTGGAACTGAAATCATAAAGTTCGCACCCAGGTTTGCTCTCACATTTCCTGCTACTACGTTGGAGATTTCTCCAGCCATATCCAGGATATCTTCATCTGAAGGATCATCTATACCAATGAAGATCTTAATAAGGTCTTCATACATGTGACGATCCGCAGAAATGTAAACAAAGCCTTTTCTATTACCTGATATACCGATCATACCAGTGTAATCCTTCAGCACTAAGCCTTCAGACTGCTTAATATACGGCACATTTAGTTCAGAATCAATTTCAGTAAGGTGTCTAAAGTAATTATTTACTGAATTGATAAATAAACTACAGGTCGCATCAAATTCCGCTTTACTTGTTTTCATTTCTCTTCAATAATCGGTCAAATGCGTTTGCTAAATCATCTGCATTAACTGGTTTGTACAAAAACCCTCTTGCACCTTTATCAAGTGCACGAAGACCTGTAAGCTTATCAGATAATGCTGTTATAATCATCACCTTTGCAGAGGGATGCACCACCATAATCTCATCAAGACATGCTAAGCCATCCATTCCTGGCATGGTAATGTCCAGAGTGATCACGTCAGGCTTCTTTTCTTTTACGATCTCGAGAGCCTTAAGACCATCTGGAGCCGTACCAATAATCTCAATATCGTAATCTTTGAGATTCTTTTCAATAATTCGCCTCATTATGGACGAGTCATCAACTATTAGCAGTCTCATCTAGTTCTGGTTCTTCTTTCATGCTACCACTTACAGGTAGCTTAATAATCAACTGAAAATACTTACCAGTTTCAAAACTGGTCTCGAACGTCCCTGACATGCCCTCAATGAGATTCTTCACGAGATTCATGCCTTGTCCTCTACCCGCATGTTCATCTACCTCATCAGCAGTTGAGAAACCTTCTTTGTAAATGAGATCAATTACTCCTTGCTCATCTAGTTTTTCAGCTTCAAAGTCACTTACGACTCCTACCTCAATAGCATGCTTTTTAATGTTTTCTATATCAAGTCCTTTTCCGTCGTCCCTGTAAGTAACCTCTAGCAAAGTATCCTCCGGCTGATTCAGATCAATCGTGATACTTCCTCGAGACATTTTACCTTCTTCCGAACGGATAGCCTTGTCTTCAATACCATGTCTCATTGAATTTCTAATCAACTGAATCATGATATCTCTAAAGGTGTCAATTTTTTCGTTTGGCAACACCAAATTACCTTCGTTCTTAAAGAAGAAATCAACTTGTTTCTCCATCTTTTCAGAAAGTACTTTCACAGCACGCTCCAACGAATCGATCAACATGATATTAGATACCACATGACCTCCTGATGGATATTTGCGATAGATATCGGCAACTTTTCGAAGCATCGAGCTCATGTCGTCGATCATCTTATCTGCATCATCGATTTCATAAAGAATGGTCAGGAAGTCTTTTCCTTTTACCTCTTTGTCTTTCAACTCAGCGATAGACTCTTCCACTTCATGAAACTTCTGACTCATAATATCCAACCCAATCACCACTGCATTTCCTTTCAGATTGTGTATGGTTTCAAACGTAAACTGTAGAAGCTCTTTGAAGTTACCATCACGATCTGTTTCATATCTCTCAGAGATACTACGCAGTGTACGCTTGGCATTGTGAAGGAATCCTCTAATAAGAGAAGGATCAATTTTAAGAATACTAAGAACTTGTTCTGTTTCTTGTTTCTTCTTCTTCTCTGCTTCCTCCAGGTGTTTTTGTAACAATACTGCTTCTGTTTCATCAGATACTGTTACCATGATATTGGCAATCTTGTCCTTCCTCCAAATACGAGTAAAGTTCACTCGGATGTATTTGGTGGTAACAAGACCTTCTTTTTCACTATAAATTTTTACCTGCTCAATAGGATTCAACTGATTAACTACGTCTTCATCCATGTCTTCATTGAACAAGTGTCTCATGAACATCTCTAGTGCTTCCAAATCTCTAGGAATGATCAATGGTCTCATAAAATTGGAGAAGTTCTCTCCAGCGATCTTACTAACACCAAAAATCTTCTCCATTGACTTGGAGTAGAGTTTACTCATCTTTTGGTTTTTATCTAATAAGAAAATCCCCTGATGAATATTTTGGAAGACCATCATCGCTACACGATAGATGTTGTTGTAAAGGAACTTGGCTTTATCGCGTTCCTTCCTGAGAATATTATGAGATTTGACAATTTCACCTGCCATTACGTTAAACGTATGTGCGTAGTGCCCAATCTCATCTTTGGTAGGAATGACTACACGTTTTGTAAAGTCTCCTTTGGAAAACCGTACCGCATATTCTTCCAATAATTTAACATTAACCAATAAGTTGGTCACAATAATGGACATCAACCATAAGGCCAAAATTCCTATAATAACATCAACAACAATGAATGTCCAGAACTTCCTGAAGGCATTACTCGCTAAGTCTGAAGTAGTCACGAGTAATCTATTAGAAATGCTATCTTCAACCTTTTTCAAAGCATTAATCTTATTAGTGGTCATTTCATACCAATAATTTTGATCTACTTCAAAATTGGTTCTGGTGTGTAGAACGTTTCTTAGACGCACTACCTCATCCACATCGTGACCTGCTACCAGACGCTCATAAGTCTCACGAGAATCGTCATCAGCAATTACGATAAATGCATCTATATAAGAATTTTGCTCAGCTACCAGGGCAGTAAATGATGAATACAATTCATCATCCATAGCTTTTAGAGTAAACGCCTGTGTTCCTACAGCACGTTCGATACTCGCTCTCTCCTTGGCTTTCAAGAAGTAGATGAGTGCATGAACTTGCTGAGCAACATCCTTGTCTCTGGTTTCATTGATCAATTGATCTACTGTATTCAGAGCCACATTATTGATATCTGAGAAGTATTTGAGGATTTGATAAGGATCCAAAGCAAGTTTATCAACTCTCCTTCTGATCTCATCTATCTCATCAAAACTGGTTTTCAGCAACTCAATATCATTTGTATGCTTCACCAGAACATCTTCAAGGTCTGGATTTTGAAGCTCCTGGTAAAATCTATTGAGTGTACTATCAGTAACTTCTCTCTGACTTAAGATCTGCTCATCGAATTCGTGCCCATTACTGGTAACATAACCAATAGCAATACTACGCTCCTTCTGAAGCTCATGCACAACATGGTTAATCTCAATTCCCAGATTAATGGTTTTGTTCAGACGATTGGAGTCACCATAATCAAGATAGTTGTGTTGGATTTGAAAATAATCAAAACACAATATGATTAGGATCAGTGGTATTAATACCACTGCAAACTTTATACGAATCGGCAGATCGTAAAGTATTTTCATACTTTATAGGAGTTAGTTAGTGCTTTTAAGGTAATTACATTACTCTGTTTACCACCTCAATTAACGCTTCTGAGGTGAAAGGTTTCACAATGTACTCAGATGCTCCGAGTTCTTTCCCTTTATTCACAACAGTTTGCTGTCCTACAGCACTAATCATGATAACTTTTGATTCTAATCCTTGATCTCTTAATACTTTAAGAATTTCAAATCCCATCATGTCTGGAAGAATGTTATCCAAAGTAATAAGGTCTGGTTGAGTATCTAGAGCAAGGTCAATGGCCGTTTCGCCATCTTTAGCCTCTCCTACTACTTCTAAACCAGCTTCTTCCAAAGCACTTCTGATAAGTGATCTCATATAGATCGAATCATCAACTATTAGAACTTTCTTACTCATTTTCTTCTTTAATTATTCTTAAGTTAACCCCTAAACCAAATCTTTAATTTTATCAACGAACTCTTCCTGGAAAATCCATATAAAGTCCGGAGAAATATCTAATTCTTTTCCATGGAAGTTGGCCTTGAAATGCACAACTGCATCAAACTCTCCAACTTCTTTATCAATGAAAGAGTTTAGATCAGAACCTTTTACTACTTCTAGTGAAGGAACGTGACCATATATCTCCAATCCAAGGAAATTTGAAAACTCTGTAATTACTGCAGCAGCCATCATATTATCCATTTCCGTAAGGAAACCCATTTTCATCATCTTACTTTCTGGAGTATCTGAATTTACGATGTTCCCAGGAAGACAAGCGTTGAGTACTTTGGACACTTCATCCTCACTAAAAATCAGGTGACTCGTTCCTTTTAGTTCGCCTATTAGGTTAGTACGTATAACGTGTACACTTTGATCGCCTGAATCTTTATATTTTGGCAATGGAACGTCATCATTACTCCAATCAATCTTCTCCATGGTGATAGGACTCTGAAGAATCATCTCCATGGATTTCTTCGCCATGGACATACCATCAAAGACCAACTTTGATGCTACTTCCAACTCGTTTTCATTTAACTTATCAAGCATAGGTTATTCTGGTTACTACAATGCAATCTCTTAAAAATGTTATTTATATCAATAATTAGTCGATCAAAGCAATGTATAATCTGTTGGATGGAGCAAAAACATGGGTCAACCTGCATAATACCCCTATACCCAACTTATCATATTCTACACACCTAGAG
>CAXEKM010000049.1:0-4155 GCA_963996645.1 uncultured Marinoscillum sp. | reverse complement strand
TCCACTCACCTTCACTCTGGCCATGAGAGTTTGTTCCTTTGGTTTTGATGTTTCCGTTCGGATAAAACTCTTTGTAGGAGCCGACTCCTTTATTGAAATAGGCCTGGGCTTTTAATGAGCCTTCTTCGTAAGAGTAATTCCAGATCCCTTCCTTTAAATCGTTGAAATAAAGTCCGCTGCTTTTTTCCTGACCATTCTCAAAGTAATAGGTCCAGTGACCATGGCGGATGTTATTCTGATAAATTCCTTTGGCTTTTAGTTCTCCACTTTCATAGAAGTAGGTCCACTTTCCATTTTGCTTTCCCTGGCTATAGGAGCCTTCCATTTTCTTTCTGCCATTTTCAAAATAGTAAATCCAGGTACTGTCAGAAAGGTTATGGTCATAATATCCAGCTACCGATAGTGAGCCATTCAGATATAGAGATTGATACTTTCCGTGAAGGGAAGAGTCACTTTTCATCAAGGTGACAATCTCCTTGAGCTGCGTTTTTTCTTCGTCATAGTAGGTGCGCTTCACGAAGGTCTTTTGACCCATCGCGAAAAGCGAAAATACTATTAGCAATATCGTAACGCAACTTTTTAACATAGATGGAGTGTGGCTGATTAGAGTTTTTCTCTGGTTCCCCAGTTAGCAATCTCATCAGCAGTCCAAAGTTCTGGATAGTAACTTACTTGTTGTCTACGAGGAGGTAAATATTTCTGCCAGTTCGTACCACCGGTCGCTTTGATAACACCAGGATCTTTCTGAAGATATCGTACAGCTGATTTATAGTGCATCAGTGGCCATTGCACATTGGCTTGATAGTCCAGATTACGAAGAGCTTCAATGATTTCGACATCTCCTTCAAAATGCTTGTAATACAGTCTTCTTAGGTTCGATTCCTTTACATTTTCCGCTCTTTGGATAAACTCATCAGAATACTTGTGCTCGAATTGGCGAAGTGTCAGCGTTTTTTTGCCTGTGGCTAATTCAGTGGCACCTTGTTTCCAGTAAAGGTTATCATAAATCTCTTTAATGGAATCAGAAGAAGCCATTTCTTCTTTCTTATTGATGTCAGCTAAGAGATGAAAGTCTGTGCATCCAATTTCAATAATTCTAAACTGTCCAGATTGGAATCCAGAAGCTGGCAAAAGAGACATTCTGAAATTCAAGAATTGCTCAGGATCCATTCCCTCGATCATTACATCAAAAGAATCCACCAGGTGAGCGAAATAGCGATTCATTCTATTGATCCTTTTCAAGAATACCTCTCTATCTGGTGTTTCATCTGAAAGAATCAGTTGCTCTTGTTCATTCAAGATCAATTTGAAATATAGCTCCGTAATTTGATGATATAGGATAAAAATTTTTTCATCAGGGAAACTTGTCCTCGGAGACTGTAAGCTTAATAGGGTGTCAATTTGAATATAATCCCAATAGGTTAAATAATCGGAATGCAGCAGACCATCAAGGTAAGCAGACAAATCCTGACCCATGGCATCATATTTTTCCTCAAGTTTTTCAAGTTGAGCGAGTACTTCTTCACTAAAACGTTTGTTTCCCATTCTTTCCCTGATTCTTTGTTGTAAATTTGATCCAATAAAACTGATAAAACAAAAAACAACTGTATGTCAACTGACACGTTAACCCGAAATGGTCAGGCTGCAAAGCGCAATTTTGTTGATGACTTTGAGTCGCCAGACTTTTATCAAATAGATGATTTGCTGATGGATGAGCACAAGTTGATCCGTTCTTCGATTAGAGACTTTGTTAAAAAAGAGATCACCCCGTATATCGAAGGATGGGCCGAGCAAAATCATTTTCCTTATGAAATAGTAAAGAAATTTGGAGAGATCGGAGCATTTGGACCGACTGTTTCTGAAGAGTATGGTGGAGGAGGATTGGACTATACTTCGTATGGTTTGATTATGCAAGAAATAGAGCGTGGTGATTCCGGGATGCGATCTACAGCCTCAGTACAGGGATCATTGGTGATGTACCCGATCTACGCTTACGGAAGTGAAGAACAGAAAAAGAAATATCTTCCAAAATTGGCTTCAGGAGAAATGTTGGGGTGCTTTGGCTTGACAGAACCAAACCATGGTTCGAATCCAGGTGGAATGGAAACTAACATTAAAGATATGGGCGACCATTATCTGCTCAATGGAGCTAAAATGTGGATTTCTAATGCTCCAAAAGCTGATATCGCAGTTGTTTGGGCTAAAAACGAACAAGGAAGAATCAAAGGTGTGATCGTGGAGAGAGGAATGGAAGGATTCACTACTCCAGAAACACACGGCAAGTGGTCGTTAAGAGCTTCTTGCACGGGTGAGTTGGTCTTTAGTGATGTCAAGGTTCCGAAAGAAAACATGTTGCCAAATAAGGATGGACTAGGTGCCCCACTGGGATGTCTGGATAAAGCACGATATGGTATTGCCTGGGGTGTAATTGGTGCCGCGATGGACTGTTACGAATCAGCTAGAAAATATGCGCTAGAGCGCGAGCAATTCGGTAAGCCCATTGCTGCCTTCCAGCTAGTTCAGAAAAAACTGGCTGAGATGCTTACAGAGATTACTAAAGCGCAATTAGTAAATTGGAGACTTGGAAAGCTAATGGACGAAGGAAAAGCGACATCTGCACAGATATCCTTAGCCAAAAGGAATAACGTGGCACTTGCTTTGGATGTAGCGAGAGAAGCACGTCAGATTCATGGCGGTATGGGTATTACCGGCGAATATCCAATGATGCGTCACATGATGAATCTGGAGTCTGTAGTGACTTATGAAGGCACGCATGACATTCACTTATTGATATTAGGAAATGAGATAACGGGTATACCGGCATTCTCTTAATTAATGTAAACTATATACTTCTAAAAGGCTGTCAAATGACAGCCTTTTTTAGTTTTTACTAGAGGAGGAGATCATTTTTTGTAGGTCAAATCGAAGCCTTACCGTCGGTGTAAAACAATGTACAAATACGCTGTTTATTGATTAACATTCAGTTTAATTCAAATTCCTAATTGAAACGTATTTGTATGAAGAGGATTATTCTACTGTGTGCGGTATTCATGGGGTATTTCAGCTATGCTCAAGAGGGTTTCCCTGTAAATGGAGTGGCTGATGCTCGACCTGGACTCTACGCACTCACCAATGCCACGATTTACGTGGATTATCAAACAAAAATTGAAAATGCGACACTAATTGTCAAAGACGGTAAAGTTCAATCCGTTGGAGCAGGTGTAGCAATACCTAAAGGCGCCATTGTGATGGATTTGCAAGGCAAGTTTATCTATCCTGCAGTGGTAGAGCCTTATTCCAATTATGGGCTTCCAGAACCAGAAAGATCTCAAGGATTTGGAAGAGGACCTCAGTACGATAGTAAGCTAGACGGGCCATATGGTTGGAACGATGCAATTAAGTCTACTTATAATGCTGTAGCAGATTTTAAAGCGGATGGAAAAGCTGCCGAATCTATGAGAAAAATAGGTGTTGGTTCGGTTAATGCTTTCCGTGAAGACGGGATCATGAGAGGAACATCGTTATTTGCTCACCTTTCAGATTTGCCAGTACAAGAAGCTGTTGTAAAAGACAAGGCTGCAGCTCAT
Source organism: uncultured Marinoscillum sp. (assembly GCA_963996645.1). Taxonomy (GTDB): domain Bacteria; phylum Bacteroidota; class Bacteroidia; order Cytophagales; family Cyclobacteriaceae; genus Marinoscillum. Next base: position 568 of record CAXEKM010000049.1, on the reverse strand, counting down.
TTCTCGTTCAACTCGGGAAGTTCTGGACAAGAATACCCAAGTTCAATTATGGGGATGGTGGCGTTGCTTCGTCAAACCTATTTGGATGGTCAATGGTATAAAACACAAAGTGAGCAAACCAATCTTTCATTGAAGGCTTGGAACGAGGCACAATCATTGCCACAAGTATTCGAGGCTAACGGAGGTAAACTGCGTGTATTGCTTGCTGATAAAATAGGTGACGAGTTTGGTGTTCGATATATCGTAAAAGGTAATGGCGATGAATACCAAAGACTAAATGAAATCAAGTCTGCGAATGTTTCGCTTATTCTTCCTGTTAATTTCCCAGATGCTTATGATGTGGAGGATCCACTGGCTGCTTTGGATGTTTCATTGGCAGATATGAAACACTGGGAATTAGCTCCTGCTAACGCAAAAATGCTGGCTGATGCTGGTGTTGAATTTGCCTTCACTACTGCTGGGTTGAAAAAGTCGGATGACTTCTGGTCAGCGCTAAGAAAAACCAAAAAATACGGTTTGACAGAAGCGCAAGTCTTGAAAGCAGTGACTTATACTCCTGCTAAATACT
>CAXEKM010000048.1:0-5357 GCA_963996645.1 uncultured Marinoscillum sp. | reverse complement strand
AGCCCTTGATGGAGCGTATCATGAACCTCACAACGACCTGACCAAAGATCAGGTCATCGAGATGGTCAAACAATTTATTTTAGAAAATTAGGCCGAAGCCAAAATCGATTTAGAACGCAACTCTTTCATGCGCTCATATTCCTGCTCTTCCTTTCCAAGGAAATAAATCTCCTCGGCATTGCTATCATAATGCGATAGCGAAATGTGGAAGTAAAATGAGTTTAACTTATTAATTAATCCTCCGTGTACGTTGGGCTTATTGGGTAAGAATCCACTTACTCCTGTAAGCATGTAATCCTTGGTTGTTCTATCCTGAATAAGCATCAGTGTCCCTTCCTCCTGCTCTGACAGCATCGCTCTAAATGAATACTCTTTTTTGTTAAGCGTAAAGCTCACTTTCACAAGAATATTGTTCAGAGGGATAATCTGTATCTCCGTGTTAATAATGCTCCTAGAACCATTGTAAACAATGTTTCCTATATACGTAGAAGCAATATTTGATGTAATATTAATCTCCATATTAGACAATAGCTTGGTTCAAATATAGATAGTATGCATACCTACTTCTATATCAAATGATGTGAACCGGACTATTAGGAGAGTGAAAGAGTGGAGCTCCGATGAATTTATGAAATCGGTAGACTAATGGTGAATTTGGTACCCTTGCCTTCCTCGCTTTTTACCTTGATTTCACCTTTATGTTCTTCGATGATTCGGTAAGAAATAGCAAGTCCAAGACCTGTTCCCTCGCCTACATCTTTAGTAGTAAAGAAAGGATCAAAGATCTTGTTTAAGTTATCTTTTGATATACCTCCTCCAGAATCTTTAAAGGAAATCACAATACGATCTGACTTCACTTTGGAACTTACTTCTATAGAGCCTTTTCCTTTGATCGCCTGAACTGCATTATTCAGCATATTCAAGAAAACCTGACTTAGCTGCTGTGAATTACAGTTGATTGATGGAAGATCCTTCAAATTAACTTTTAGCTCTATTCTGTCCTTTAAATGATGTTTGATCAGGTTAATGGTCGTTTTCAAGGAATCATTAATATCACAGAGCTGCATCCTCGATGTTTCAGGCAAACTAAAAGAATTCAAATCACTCATTAGCGTCTTCACCCTTGATGCACCCTCATCTACTCCATCTAATAATGACGTTAGCTCATCAAAGAGCATATTGATATCAATCTCTGGAACTTCTTTGGTTTCGGAGCCTTCTTTCAAGGAATCAAGATATTCTTTTAATTCCTTCAAATCCCTACGAATTGGACTCACATTTCCAGCTACATAGTTGATCGGATTGTTAATCTCATGAGCTAGACCTGCCGTCAATTGCCCAAGAGAAGCCATCTTTTCAGATTCTACTAATCGCATCTGAGCAGACTTCAATCGATTCAGTGTATTCTTCAACTCCTGATTGGCTTCAAGCAATTTTAGCTCTGTTTCTTTCAAGCTGTTGATGTCGAAATGTACACCTAGCACATACTCATCATCAAATACCTTCATCTTTCGCTTACTCATGAAGAGCCATTTGCCTTTTCCTTCGTTGAATTTATGGAAAGACTCTTGCTCTACTATTTCGTCATATTTGATTACCTCACGATCCTCTTCCTCAAAACGCAGCGCTTCCTTCTTGTCATAATGTGTTTCGAGAACGCTCTTACCAACTATTTCACCAGTACTTTTACCAAAAGTGTCTGCCATAGCTTTGTTCACAAGAATGTATCGGCCTTTTCCATCTCGCACGAAGATGAGATTGGGCAGGTTATCGATAATTTCTTGAAAGAATACCGTCTGACGTTTTAGCTGTTTAGTACGGTCTTTTACGAGCTCCTCCAGTTGATCTTTGTAATTCTCCAACTCTTGTTCTGCACGCACTCGCTCGGTAACATCAAAAATGCTACTGGTCAAACCAATTACTTTATCGTTTTCGTCTTTCACAGGATTGAACACCTGAGAAAAGTATTTATTACGCCAAAGACTAGTCACCTGAAAGTGTTCTCCTTCGAGTGCCTTTTCATAATTGTTGATAGCTCGCTCCGCCCAATCCTGAGGCAGCATATTTAAGATGCTTTTCCCAATCTCTACTTCAGAGTTAAAAACTTCCTTCATTTCACGCTGATGCAATGAATTGAAGCCGGTATAGCAAAAGTTTCTATCCAATGAATAGATACTCACATGACCGGGGTACTCTATAAAAGAATTAAGCCTGGCCGTATAGTCTCCTAATTTCTCTTCCGCTTCACGATTGTCCAGATCGCTTTTCAGTAAAAGATTGGATAGATATCTCGCTACAATGATGGTAAAAGGAATGGAAAGGATAATTAGTGCAATTAATACAGTCTTAAAAGCATCATCAGTCATCTTAAACCAACCCTGCTCTGAACCAATTGTCCATATTAAAAAAAACACGAGTAGAATGGTGAGCTTACCGCCCATCAACCATACTACTCGTGTTATCTTCTTTTCGGTATTCATAAATCTGGCTGAAAAGTAGATAGAATTTAGAAATACCTAAAATAAAATTGACTCAACAAGCATTAATAAAGCTCATCATAGTATTGTGCGGCCATCCGATGACTTCCAAACTCAGGCAGCACATCTTTCATACTTGCGAAAGCGATATCCAACCATTTGTCATTCTTGTCATAATAGAGCGGTACTACTTTATCCTCTAGAATCTTATATAGGTTTTCATAATCTACCTGATCATGCTTATCTAACGGCAAAGAAGTATCTGCAGGTGGTAAAACAAAGCAGTTTTTACCGTCTTTGGCGAACTCTGGAATCCAACCGTCATCTGTTGAAACATTGACTGAGCCATTCATAGCAGCCGTCATACCACTAGTACCTGAAGCTTCTCTCGTGATTCGAGGATTGTTCAACCAAATATCTGATCCTTCTTTAAGCAATCTGGACAACTCCAATTCGTAACCAGTCAGCACTGCCACATTCTTATGACTTAAGCTGAAGTTATGGAGTCTATTGAAAACATCTATTGCCTCAAAATCTCTTGGATAAGGTTTACCTGCCCAAATCACTTGAACCTGGTGCTTATCATTCTCCAATATTTTCTCGAATCGGTCAATTTGGCTTAATAATAAATCAGCTCTTTTATAGCCTGCAAAACGTCTTGCCCAAACGATGGTCAACACACTTGGATCAAATATCTTCCCAGTCTGATCAGCGACAACTTTGAATAATTGAGCCTTCAGTTCATGCTTACGTTTCACGAAGGCTTTTTTATTGCCTTTTTCCATTGCAGCAGCCAAAGTTTTGTCTTGCCAATAAGACTGGTTCTGAGCATTAGTAATTGGAATGATCTTACTGATGCCTTTGTAATCCTTCCACATGCCTTTAGACACTTTAGCGTGCAGTTTAGAAACAGCATTAGCCTTTTTGGCATGTCTTAATGCTGCTACTGTGTAGCTCAACATCCCATGATCTGTCTCTACTTTTACCTCATCAGGAGAAAGTGTTCTGGAGAAGAACGCCATTTTATTGAGCAACTCACCCTCACGCTCTTCGTTACCAGCTTTCTCTGGAGTATGTGTGGTGAACACGAAGTTTTCTTTCTTATAACCTTTGTCTTTCAAATAATAAAACGCAGGCAAACCATGTCCTTCATTGAGATGAATGATATCAGAGCCACCCAAAGCTTCTACTACTTTAGCTCCACCGACACCCAATACGATACTCTGACCAATTCGAGTCAGTTCATTGGCGTCATATAACCTATCAGTGATTGTTCTTGACAAATGATCGTTTTCCGGAAGGTCCGTAGACAAAAAATACATAGGGACAGTTCCAAAGATTTCAGGTTTCAATACAAATGCACGCACTTGCACATTAGGATTATCAACCACTCTTACAGAAACCTGTATACCTGTATCTTCTAAAAAGGAATAATGCTTTTGTACAAAATGAGGAGCGAGTGTGCCGTCCTCGTTTCTTCCCTGGTCATAGTAGCCGTATTTCCATAGCATACCTATACCAATCAAATTTTGCTTTAGTTCATAAGCACTACGCATATGCGAACCTGCCAAAAAACCTAAACCACCCGAATAAGTCTTCAGGGCCTGATCGATCGCAAACTCCATACTAAAATACGCAACCTTCTTGCTGTATTTCTTATCAGTCTTGTATGGATGATACCATTTTGAATACTGCGTCATGTCTCTAATAATTGATGGAAAAGACCGAAAATACAGCTTTCCAACAAGTATTACACAGGCGTCATCAAGATTTTATAACACCCTGAAAATGAAAACGTTTTCAGGATGAAAATTTAATATTGGCTAGCTTCCAACATGAAAAAGAGCATCACCACGATTAACAACCGGGTTGTTGTTAATCGCAATTATATACCCGTCCAATGGAGATTTTATTTGTACCTCATAGGTTCCGTATGGATCACAAACTCGTCCAAGTACCTCCTTCTTTTCTATAGAAGATCCATTACGTTGAAATCCATAATGTAGTCCTGCAGACTTGGCCCTGATCCAGGAGGACTTCATGATTACAATCGACTCCTTGTCTTTTGCTGGAGCATCCGAACGCATTTTCAAGTGCTTCATCACACGCAGCATGCCTTCTATTCCTTCATCTATAGCATTCTTGCGCAAGCGCAATGATTCTCCGCCTTCATAAACCAGGATTCGCTTATCCAATTTGAACGCTTCTTTGCGGAGAGACCTATCCCTAAAAGGAGAGTTTAAGATGAACTTGGTATTGAAAGCTTTCGCCAATTCAAGATTCAATGGATCATCTACTTTCACTCGAATCTGCGGAGTGTTATTGATTCTGGCACCACCAGTATGAAAATCTATTCCATAATCGATATGCGGAATAATCTCTTCCATCAGGAAGTGAGCTACCTGACTAGCTAATGAACCTGTTTTAGACCCTGGAAACGAACGATTAATATCTTTTCCATCAGGAACATCCCGAGAGAAGTTGATAAACCCATAAATGTTCATGATTGGAATACAGATCACTGCTCCAGCCTCTACTTTGTATAGCTTTTCACGAATAATCCGACGGACAATTTCCACCCCATTGATCTCATCGCCATGCATTCCTGCAAGAAGCAACAATGTCGGTCCATCCTTTTTACTTCTGTGAACAAATACTGGAATATCGATAGATGTACCTGAAGGTAAGCGAGCAATATTGACATCAATTTTCTTTGACTCACCTTTTTTAATCTCCTCTCCTGCAATTTTCATCATGTTCATTCTTCGCTAATCAATCAATAAAAGCAGCAATTAACATATAGAAAGCCACATTTACAGAGTTCGGAAAAAAAATCTAAAAATTTTCCCCTTCCTACCGCAAGTTTCTTTCATGGCTGGT
>CAXEKM010000047.1:0-3569 GCA_963996645.1 uncultured Marinoscillum sp. | reverse complement strand
TAGGAACATTATGATCTGCAGTAGCTGAAGTTTGCTCTGGTCTGAACACCGGCAAACCTCTCTTTCTCAACCCATCAAAGGCCTGAGGAGAAGTAACCTCGTGTATGTAATGTCTGTCTATGTAAAGGACAGCCGGAAAACCCGGCTTAGATGAAACCACATGTGATTCCCAAACTTTCTCGAAAAGTGTCTTTCCCGCCATTAAAATCGTCTGAGTCTTTTTCAATTCTATTTCAGTGCTGTAATCTAGATGTACGAAGAGGAAGTCTAAAACCTAATAAAAATTTAATTACGATCCCTAACAGAATCATTTGAATATATTATCAGTAAATTAGCCTCAATACAACATTTTAACTACTATGTCTAAAGACAGGTCTGATCATTTATACACGCTCATCAAGTCCATGAAGAAAAGCGAAAAGCGATACTTCAAGGTGAGAAACAATAGTGGATCAAAGGAGGATTCCAAGTACTTAATGTTGTTTGATGCACTATCTGAACAGGAAGCTTTCAATGAGGAATTGATCATAGAGAATAATAGCTGGATCAATCCACAACAATTCAGCAATCTCAAGGCTCACCTCTATAAAAAAATACTGCATAGCCTCAAGGAGTATACTTCTTCATCCAACGAAGACATTCTCATACGAGAGCAGATCGATTACATACAGATACTTTTTGACAGGAGTCGCTATCAACAAAGTATGCAATTGCTTCAAAAAGTAAAAAAGGCTATCAAAAAAAGTGACAATCTAGAGCTTCAACTAGAGGTGTTAAAATGGGAGAAAAACTTAATCCCACACACTTTGGGGAGAAATAATATTCAGCGCGTAAATCAGATTGTAGAAGAGGCTAATACAATTAATGAACGTTTATCAAGAGTGAATATCCTTACCAACCTGGCTGTAGAACTGAATGCCATATACTTGAAAACGGGTTATATAAGAGGAAAAGAAGACAAAGATCGAATTCAACGAATATTTGATGAGCAATTACCTGAATGGGATGTCAATGACTTTTCATTTCGCGAAAAACTCCTTTGGTATGAAATTCAGTTGAGTTACTACAGTTTCATTCAAGAGTTTACGGAAGTGTATAACTACGCCAAGAATTGGGTTGACCTATTTGATCAAACCCCTAATTCATCATTCTACTTTGAGATGTATATCAAAGGACTCAATCAATTGCTAAATGCTCAATCACGGTTAATGAAGTTTGAGGAATTCTTCGAAACACATAAAGTTTTAAGAGATCTGGCCAAGCATAGATTGATAGGAATCAATGAAAACATTCAAATAAGATTATTTAAGTACAGCTACGCCCACCAGTTTAATGGATACTTCATGTTAGGTGAGTTTTCTAAAGGTGTAAACATGCTTCAGCGAATAGAAACAAGACTGGAAAGCTATATCGGTATGATCGATAAGCACTCCGAATTGGTGCTATTCTACAAAATTGCTTGTTTGTATTTTGGGAATGGAAACTATCGCAAATCCATCAAATGGCTCAATCGAATCATTAACTCAGAAGATCAGGACATCAGAGAAGACGTACATTCATTCGCGAGGATAATCAACCTGATCACCCATTATGAACTAGGAAACCGAGATGTCATTGATTATTACATTCGATCAACTTACCGATTCTTGTTAAAAAAGGATGACTTACATGCATTCCAGCAATACATATTAGAATTCTTAAAAAATCTATCTCGAGAAATAACGCCAAAACAACTAATAGATCGATTTAAGGAACTGAGAGATCAATTGATTGTACTTTCTCAAAGTAAATATGACAAAAGAGCCTTTGTGTACTTTGATATTATTTCGTGGTTGGAAAGTAAAATAGAAGGTAGATCTGTTGAAGACATTATCAAATCAAAAATCCAAACTAGACACAGCCAATTACTCGCCAACTAACTATTGATTCCTGTTTTTACAAAAACTATAATCGCTTAATTATTCTCCTTAAGCATAATACCTAGCACCTCTAGAGAAATAACCTAAATCACTGATTTTGAGCAATTTTCATCGATTTCTTCTAGTAGTTAATCACAGTAACTCGTAGATTATTCTCACTTAACACAGTTAAGGTAGTAGTGTTGCAGGGGGTGTTTGTTAGTCCTCAGTTAGTCCGGAACTTTGCCTGAAGATCTGACTACCCCCTGCATATCTTACTAGAACATTTTTTATTCCACCATCTGAATATATAAAGTTTAAATCAAATAATAATAAGTAACTAATTAAGTTTCAGCTCGTTATTCTTTGTGGTTAATTATTAATTGATTTACATTTATGTGATCATTACGTCTGTACGACACTTTTGCCGATGAATCTTAATCTGAAATCCGATCAAATTCTCTTTCTTCATAAGGGAACAATCACTAAAGAGCTAATAGAATTAGTTGTAGAAGCTCTTGAACAAAGTGTTACCAATCTAGAAACTGACAGAAAGGTTAGAAGAAAAATCACCAATGTATTTATTGAGGTTTTTCAAAACATCGGCTACCATGGAATCAAAAATCCTGATTTCAGCAGTTCAGACATGGTTATTGTCCTATCTCTTGAGAAATATTACAAAATAGGAACAAGAAACCTTATAAAAAGAAGCACCAAAGAAATCATCCAGAAAAAATTGAATATGATCAATGGAATGGATGAAGAGCAACTGCGTGACGAATACAAAAAAGCACTTAGCAGCAATGAACTTTCTGACAAAGGAACTGCAGGCTTAGGTTTTATTGATATTGCTCGTAAGTCTGGCGAAAAACTATACTGCGAATTTGAAGACGCAGATGATGATCACGTATTCTTTTACTTCGAGACTAGAATTGCAAAAGACCAATCTGCTGGAACCAAATCCAGCAGACGATCTGCATCTATTGAAAATTAATCCTTAATTCGAGTAAATCTCAAAGCCTTTAGCATGAAGTCTGGTAGTGGCTTCAATGGATCTCTTTTTTCAACATCAAGGAAGATCCCTAGCTTTTCTATGATTGGAATTTTGTATACTTCAATCAACTCAAGCAAGATTCCGTCTGGATCATCTATATAGGTACAGTGAACTCTTGTGGTTCCACCCATATCCAGCGTATCCTTGGTATCACAAGTAAACCCGAAGCCTTTATCTGACAAATCTTGCCCAAGACCTTTCATACCGCGCACATCCATTCCTACGTGCACAAAGCCTACATCACCCCAAATTCTTCCTTTCCAAACTTTCTTTGGCGTATAGTCAATGGCCTGAATCAATTCGATATAGGTATCAGCGGAAACTTTAGCAAAACCGCCACCAGGAGGATTGGACTGAGTTAAACGCACTCTTCTGAATTTCTTCTCACCACCTTTCAGGGATTTAAAATCTTCAAACACAGCAGTCTGGTCATACACCACCTGATCGTACCCTAAAATATCCGAATAGAGCTTTCTAGAGTTATCAATATCAGTTACACCAATCACACATCCATTAGGCCCACCTGTAACGTGTTTACTATTGGTGTAAAAATTACTTCCCTCAACAATCTGAAAAATCAACTCATTCGGATCTTCCACATAAAACGTAGAGGAACC
>CAXEKM010000046.1:0-1659 GCA_963996645.1 uncultured Marinoscillum sp. | reverse complement strand
GCTCCATTGTTAGTGAGACCTTTTGTTCCAAACATGACCAAGTCTGAGTTGATGTGTTTGATGACAGGAGGGATGGCGACAATAGCTGGTGGTGTTCTTGCAGGATATGTGGCTTTCCTCGGAGGTGGCGATCCCGCAGCTCAAGAGAAGTTCGCAGCGTATTTGTTAAGTGCTTCTATTATGAATGCTCCTGCAGCTATCGTGATGTCCAAAATCATGTTGCCTGAGCTTTATAAGGATCAAATCAATACTGATCTCACCGTATCAACCGATCAAATGGGAGTTAACCTGGTAGATGCCTTGGCAAGAGGTGCTTCCGAAGGTTTAAAGCTGGCATTGAACATTGGTGCAATGCTTTTAGCATTTATCGCGCTGATAGCAGCTGTTAATTATGTATTGATGGCCATTGGTGATGTGACTGGTTTGAATGCATTGATCGTGTCATCTACTGATGGTAGTTTTGATGGCTTCTCTTTAGAATACTTACTCGGACAGATATTTAGAGTCTTTGCATTTATGATTGGCGTTGACTGGGATCAGTCGCTACAGGTAGGAAGTTTGCTGGGACAAAAAGTGGTTGTAAATGAATTTGTGGCTTATTTAGGATTATCTGAGTTTGTTGCTGAGGGAGTTCTTAATGCTAAGTCTGTAGTCATCGCTACATATGCTTTATGTGGGTTTGCGAACTTCAGTTCTATAGCAATTCAAATAGGAGGAATAGGGGGGATGGCTCCAACTCAACAAGGAAATATCTCTAAGCTTGGAATGAGAGCATTAGTAGCGGCTACATTGGCTACCATGATGACTGCTGCGATTGCAGGCGCCTTGATGGCCTAAACGATAAGAAAATATTGAAATAAAAAAGGGTTAGTGATCGCTAACCCTTTTTTAATGTCTTGTTGGAAGTTCGTTTATATCCTGTTACAATGATTTCGTCAGAATTGAGTTCAACAATTGCAAAGGAATTATTTTCCAAACCTTCATAATCTACCATGCCCAGATGAGTGCAGTAGTGAATGCCGTTTACTTCTGTATAGTTTTCCTCATGTGTATGTCCATGAAAAGAAGCTATGACCTTGCCTGAGTCTTCCATGATCTTCTGTGCACGTTCATAGTCAGTCATATGAAAGACTGCATCACCTTTTACAAAGTGGTACAAGGTGAAGTGTGAGAAAATTACCGTGGGAAGTTTGGTCTTCGCAAGATCTTCTTCAAACCATTTCCACTCAGCTTCTGGCAAATGAGCATCGAACCACTCATAATCTCCTTTATGGTGTGGACGCTCATCCGCATGAAAGTTCGGATCCAATACGATAAAATGAACGCCTTGATGATCAAATGAGAAATAGGTTTCGGACTGATTTATCCCTGTATTGGTAATGTTTTCTTGAAACTGATCTTTAGAGATGCTATCCAGGTCATGATTGCCTATGCAATGATATCTTGGACCTTTGAATTTACTGTATTCCGCTTCGATATCCTGCAGGAACTTAATTGTGTCTGCTTCTACTTTGGTAGGATGTTCATCCTTAAAGTCCCCCAGGTGTACAGCAAAATCAACCTTTTCTTTATTTAAGACCTCAATGGCTTCAGCCATTTTGTCAAGTGACTGACGATAGTATCGTGTTCCTGATGGTTCCCGATCGGCATAATGTGAAT
>CAXEKM010000045.1:0-6931 GCA_963996645.1 uncultured Marinoscillum sp. | reverse complement strand
CTTATTGGAATCACTTGCCTTTCAAATTGGTAAAAGGTGAGGTTTTGAACATTGATGTCTCATTACCAGTTGATAAGGTGATCAATCGAGGGGTATTTATTCTTCCGAAAAATGGGCGACATAGTGTAGGGTCTACTTATGAGCACAACGATTTGAGCTACATTCCATCGGAAAAAGGAATCAAAAACCTTGAAGATCGGTTAAGTAAGTTGTATCAGGGGAAATATGATATCATTAACGTAACTGCAGGGATACGACCTGCTACTTATGATAGAAGACCATTTATTGGAAAACACCCAGAGCATCCCGCAGTAAGCATTTTTAATGGATTCGGAACAAAAGGAGTGTCTTTGGTTCCATATTTTGCTGGCCAATACGTAAATTACCTTTTACAGGGAGGCGAGCTTATGCCGGAGGTGGATGTTACGAGAGTGAAACTATGAGGAAACTTTTAATTGCCATAATTGTGATTTTAAGCAGTACAAGTGCATTTGCACAGTACTACCATACTCAATTTGGGCATAATCGCATTCAGTATAAACGCTTTGATTGGTATTTCTATTCGACCAATAATTTTGAAGTTTATTACTATCCAGGAGGTCAAGAGTACGCTAAAGAGGCTCTTCAATATCTAGAAGATGAATTTACTGACCTGACCGATATCCTTGGTTATGCTCCTTATACAAAGACTAAAATTTTCATTTATAACTCCACTCAAGAGTTACAGCAAAGTAACATTGGGATAGGAGGAGATGTATTTACTATAGGTGGTAAGACTGATTTCGTTAAACTTCAGATTGAGTTAGCTTATCCTGGTAAATCAGTTCAGTTTAAGAAAGATATCATGTATCACATGTCTGAGATGCTGATAGATGATATGATGTTTGGTGGAAGTTTAGCTGAAATTTTCCAAAACTCTTATTTACTATCTCTTCCAGAGTGGTTCATCGAAGGAGCAGCTAGATATTTGGCGTATGGATGGTCAAGTGAAATGGATGATTACGTTCGTGACTATCTGGGAGATAAGAAAGTTAATAAACTAGTTAAGATTCAGAATGAAGAAGCGGCAATCATTGGCCAGTCTATTTGGAATTACATAGCCCTTCAGTATGGCAACAGCAATATTTCAAATGTTCTCAATCTCACCAGAATCATTCGAAATGAGGAGACAAGTATCTCTAATACACTTGGGATTACGTTCAAACAATTTTTGGCAGACTGGCAGAATTTTTACCTTTTTCAAAAACAGGAAATTCAAGAGAACTATAAGCTCCCAAGTATTGACAATGAAGTTGCTGGTTACAACAGTGATGAGATTGTTCTTAATCACGTAAGAGTCAATGCCGATGGGACTAAGCTGGCCTATACCTATCATAAAAATGGTAAATACAAGGTCAATGTACTTGATGTGGTGACAGGTAAAGAAACCACTATTGCTAATGGTGGGTACCTGATGAATTCACAAGAAGTGGACTACCGACTACCATTAATTGACTGGCAGGATAATGAAACAGTTGGCGTTCTTCTTTACAAAAGAGGCTATCTGTATTTGAACAGTTACAACATTGAAACGAAAAAGAAATTTCAAAAGCCTCTGAGCAGATTCAGACAGGTGGAGAGTTTCTCTTTTAATGACAATGGAAAGCTGGCGGTGATCAGTGGAGATGTGGGAGGTCAAAATGACTTGTATCTAATATCAATGCGGCGGAATGCTATCAAGCGCATTACAGATGACTTATATGATGATATTGATCCTGTCTTTATTCCAGGAACTTCTACGATTATCTTCAGTTCAAATAGGTTGAATGATTCGCTGGATGTGGCCAAGATTAAATTGGAAGATGTGCCAGATAGATACAATCTGTTCTTGTATAACCTGGATACAACCACCACCAAGTTTAGTAGATTAACTAATACCTACAGCGTAGATACCAAGCCTTTTGTTAAGAATAAAAATGAGATCTTCTATTTGAGTGATCAGAAAGGTATTACCAATTTGTACAAGTACAATTTGCTAGATAGCACCTTTGTTCAGCTATCAAATTTCCAATACGGCATTCAGGACTATGATCTTTCTTTTAGTCCAGATCGGTTGAGCTATATGATGCTTCGAGACGGCAGGCCAAGGGTTTATACCTCAGAATATAACCTGGATACAAGAATGTTTACGCCTCAAACAGCTCGTCAGCGCTTATTCCAGGCAAAGTTCTTAGCAAATAGAAACACAGCGAAAAACGAGGAGTCTAAGAAAACCACACCTGATAAGGTGCAGCATGTTTCTGAAGTGTTAGAAAACTCTGATTCATTACTGCTTCCAGACTCCTTTATCTTCGATGAAGAAGAGCCTGACTCAACTGAAGTTGAAAATGTTCCCGTGACGGAAATTCCTGTGAACGAAGAAGTAGATGATAACTTTATAGACACAGATAATTATGTTTTTGAGGACGAGCGAGCTCCAAGTGCAAGGCAACAAGAGCGACCTCAATTCAAACCTGAATCCTTTTTTGCTAATTATAGAAAGTTAGAGAAAGAGTCCACAATCATTGGCCCTAGAGCTTATGAGCCGAGATTTAGTTTTAATAATCTCATCACATCATTTGCTATAGATCCTATCCGAGGATTCAGCTTCCTTCTGGAAACAGAAATTAATGATATGCTGGAAAATCACCGCTTGAATGGTGGGGTTTTAGCAAATACAGATTTGAAGACGGCTAATATTTATGGTGAGTATCAATACCTGAAGTACTGGATGGATTTTCATGTCAGGTTTGAGAGAAACTCTTATTTGATAGATCCGAGTACGCCATTTTTACGGTCGAGGCTGGAAGAAGAAGTAATTCAGAAATATACTTTGAATCGTGTGGAGTTTGCTGCTGCATTGCCTCTAACTAATGTTTTCAGATTTGAAGTGTCACCATTCTATGTGAATACAACTTTCAGAAATTTACAGTGGGAGGCAGTTAGAAACATCAATCCAACTATTGACTTTGCTCCAGATAGTGAAGTGCAATATGGTGGTATTCGAGGTGCAATGGTTTTGGATAATACAATCGAGAAAGGTTTTAATAGCTATCAAGGAACTCGAGGAATCATAGAAATAGAGCAGTATTTAGGCGTTACTGATCCATCAAAGAACTTTAGTAAACTAAAAGTTGACCTCAGACATTATCAGAGGCTGCATAGAGAATTGACACTTGCAGGTCGTTTATTCTACGGACGTTCTATGGGGCCCAATTCTCAAAACTACCTTGTAGGAGGTATGCAAAACTGGGTATTCCAGAGTTTTGAGGATCAGGGACAAGAAGATCCGCTGAAAGTTTCTAATGGTACGGATAATTCAAATCTGCTGTTCACAGAATTCGTAACGAACCTTCGAGGGTTTGACTACAATCAAATATACGGTACTGATGCGCTGGTTTTCAATGCTGAGCTTAGACTGCCGGTATTCAGATATTTTTCAAATGGGCCAATTTCATCGGCATTTTTAAGGAATTTCCAGGTTATCGGTTTTTATGATGTAGGAACTGCCTGGACGGGAAAACCTCCGTTTACAAGAGAGAATAGCTCATTCACTAAAAAGTATCAGACATCTAACTTTACTGCCGAACTTTCAAATTTCCAAAACCCATGGCTCTCCAGTTATGGTATGGGAATAAGAACAGTACTTTTGGGCTACTATTTGAAGTTGGATATTGCTAAACCAATCCGTGATTATCAAGTAGGAGATACCCGCGTGTACTTGACTCTCGGATTAGATTTCTAAATTTGCGCATGCTACAATCAATGACAGGCTTTGGTTCAGCTGAGACTGAATCAAAGAAGTATAAAATTAAGGTAGAGGTAAAGACACTAAACAGTAAGTTTTTAGACTTAAGTGCCAAGCTTCCCAGAGAAATATTAGAGAGAGAATTGGAGATCAAGAGCATGGTCACCAATGTGCTGAAAAGAGGTAAAGTAAACCTTGTAGTAGAAATTACACCTTTGGGTTTAGAGGAGCCTAATATTCATATCAATAAGGAACTTTTTAAGTCATATTATAAGCAATATGAAGCGCTAGCAACGGAGGTTAATGCAAATGCTAAAGATCTGTTTCGATTAGCTCTTCATTCTCCTGATGTAATTGTAGCTGATGATTCTTCTGCATTTGAAGATTGGGATCTGGTTCAGCAAGCGCTGACAGAAGCGTTAGATAAGTGTAATGCATTTAGAGCATCTGAAGGAGAGACTTTACAAGGTAATCTGCTTGCCTATATAGAAGCTATTGCTAATGGTCTTGAGGAAGTATCTCAAAGGGATCCAGAACGAATCAAGATGATTCGGGAGCGAATTTCAAACAATATTGAGGATATCAAAGAAAAGACTCAGGTTGATCAAAACAGGTTTGAGCAAGAGTTGATCTATTATATAGAAAAGCTAGATATCACAGAGGAGAAAGTAAGACTTGGTAGACACCTGGAATACTTCAAAGAAGTGATGAACGCCGATGAGTCACAAGGGAAGAAGCTAGGGTTTATTTCTCAGGAGATTGGTAGAGAGATTAATACTATAGGAGCCAAAGCGAACGATGCGGTAATCCAGCGAGCCGTTGTTAGTATGAAAGATGAGCTCGAAAAGATAAAGGAGCAATCAATGAATATCATATAAAAAAAGGGAGGCAAGTGCCTCCCTTTTTTATTATTTAGAAATCTTGAATGGAACGGAAATGTTCTCCCAGTTAAAACTGGCTGTTCCTGATTTGTCTATGTTTACCGTAAATCTTTCGTAAAATTTGTCAGATTTTGTAGGCTTTGCAGTGATTCGCAATATGTCTTTTTCACTGTCATATTCGTAAGCTCCCCACTGACTCCAGGTTTCGTTGAAGATGATAGTCCATTCTTCTTCACCAGGTATAGTAAAAACAGAATACTTGCCTTTCGGTAATGTCTTGTTGTTTAGCTTGACATCTTCTGACACTTCAATCCATGTAGCTTCATTTGCTCCAGTTCTCCATACTTTGCCATAAGGAACCAAACCGTCCCAAATTTTTCTGTCTTTAACAGCTGGCTGGCTGTAATCGATCGTTACGTCTACACCTTTTATAGCTGCAGTTGCCTGAGCTGGAGGACTTGGTCGATTGCTTTTGTCCTGCGCATTGATATTCAAAGTTAGCAATGTGATAAAGCACAGCGCTAAAAGGTTTTTGAATGTTGATTGAATTATATTCATAGCAATGTTTTTTAGTAGGTTCACGTATGTAGGCACATTAAAGTTGCCGGAAATATGTGAATGGTTTCATAATTGCTATTTTCCTTATTTAGGTGACAAAAAACTGTCTTCAGTTACAAGTAGGAAATCATTATATTGTAACCAAAAACTAACCAAAATGACTAAACTGACTTACCTATTCCTATTTTGTTTGGTGATTTACGCATGCTCCAATGAGGTCAGCAAAGAAAAGCGTCCATTGGTAGAGCATATTAATGCCAGGGTTTCTGATATTGATGCCAATCACCGAGTAAGTATCATGGAGGATGATTTTCATCTTGGGGATTCGATCTATAAGATCAGAGGGTATTTCATGGATGACAAACTGCTTAAGTTAGTAGGGGTGCTTCATACATCTCACGTTGATAGGGATGACTATTTTTATTTTGAGGATCATGCTCCCATTTTTAGTGGTCACGTACAGGTTTCAAAAGATGATAATATAGCTTCAGAATACAAATATTATTATGGTGCTGATGGCTATGTAGATGAAGCGTTGTTTTGGGAATATCATTATACGCCTGGTAAGCGCTTTCCGCACGAACACTTTAGTGAATTCGAACCGGACAAAGATTCATTGCGGGCTTCTGAAGAAGAAAGACTAATATTTTTCTTAACAAAACTGGATATGGAAGCGTTTGAAATTCGTCATCTCAATGAGAATTTGGACGCTAACGTGAAACGATAATATATGACCATAGAAGAGGCTCAAAAGAAGGTAGATGAGTGGATTAACACTGTAGGGGTAAGGTACTTCAATGAGCTAACAAATATGACGATCCTCACCGAGGAGGTAGGTGAGTTAGCAAGATTGATGGCCAGAACATACGGTGAGCAATCTTTTAAAGAATCTGACAAAAACAGAGACCTTGGAGATGAAATGGCTGATGTTCTTTGGGTGTTGATTTGTCTTGCCAACCAGACCGGGGTAAATTTGACTGAGGCACTTCAGAAGAACTTCGATAAGAAAAATATTCGAGACGCTGATCGCCATCACAACAATGACAAGCTACATTAATGGAGATTACTCTTACAACACCAGCTTTACTATTTCCGGCCATTTCATTACTTTTATTAGCCTACACCAACAGGTTTTTGGCCATTGCCAGTATTATCAGGCAACTGCATAAGATGTACCTGGAAAACCCTAAGAGCGTACTGGAAGGGCAGTTGCAAAATCTTAGACTAAGATTATTCTTGATCAGAGCCATGCAGTTTATGGGAGTAGGTAGTCTTT
This sequence comes from uncultured Marinoscillum sp., assembly GCA_963996645.1. Taxonomy (GTDB): domain Bacteria; phylum Bacteroidota; class Bacteroidia; order Cytophagales; family Cyclobacteriaceae; genus Marinoscillum. The sequence goes on along the minus strand of CAXEKM010000045.1, from coordinate 450 downwards.
TCCTTTGCGTTTTGGCTATGTTTTTTATCTACCTCCAAATAGGGCTGTGGGGTAGTTATATTTTTGGTATTTCTCTCGTGTTATTATTGATAAGCTTATTTATTTCGCTCAGAGAAATACAATTGTCAACCAAGGCGCTTGAAATAGAATTGAGCGATATGGAGTTTGGCTCTAAACTTAAATTTTAAAGATGCATTATTTAGTTATAGGAAGAGATGGAGCAGATGCTGCCGAAAGAAGACAAGAACAGCGTCCAGCACATTTGGAAGGAGTGACCAAGCTAAAAGAGGATGGAAAAATCCTTTATGCTGTGGCAATGATTGAAAAAGGTAAGATGGTAGGCTCAGTAATGGTGATGAACTTCGCTACAGAAGCTGATCTGGAAGAGTGGAAGTCTACTGAGCCTTACATCGTTGGCAATGTGTGGGACTCAGTAGAGATTACCGAATG
>CAXEKM010000044.1:0-4856 GCA_963996645.1 uncultured Marinoscillum sp. | reverse complement strand
GATCATCCTATCAACTGGTAACACCTTTTTGATGGTAGCATCTACCAACCTATCCCGTGACTTGATTGAAAAGTACGGATTTAAGGGCAAGACTCTAGAGTCTAAAAAGAAATTGATGATTCAGCGTATTTCAATAGTCATCTTAGGATTGCTAGCCTACCTGATGGTAACTCAGTTTACAACTATTCTTGAAATGTCGCTCATCTCCTACACAATGATTGGTGCATCACTCGCTCCTCCATTGTTAGCTGCATTCTTCTGGAAACGTGTAACTAAACAAGGTGGTATAGCCGCAATTAGTGGTGGAATGGTAACTGTCTTGATTATATCTATACTAAATAAAGTATATGCTGAGTCTGGACTTGACTTAGGAATATTAAAATTCCCATTTGATACGGACTATATAGCGATACCAGCACTGATAGTATCGGTGACATTTTTGGTTACGTTTAGTTTATTAAGCAAGCCATCACCAGAAGAACAAAGTGCTCCTTTCTTCGAGAAATAAGTAGTCAATCTTGCATAGTCCACAGGGGCTAAATACAAACTTTAAATAAGGTTTGTTTGGATTCGTTTAGAATTGATGGAAATCTATTCTAAATTCGCTTGCAAACGTTTTCATTTACGAAAAACGCTGAAATAAGCAATTTCCAAATTAACCCTTAGTTTAAAGAATGGATGTTTTGAACCCCACGGTACAAAGTCAAACTAAAACCGAAACCATGCAAGAATTCGGACTAAAGTCAAAAAAAAGTGACCTATCCACCCTAGGTCTTACCGTAAAGGAAGCCCATTGGAATCTTAGTCAGGCACAGCTAATTGAGGAAGCTGTACAAAACAAAGAAGGACATCTTACTGACACAGGTGCATTGATGTGTGATACGGGAGTATTCACCGGTAGATCACCAAAAGACAGATTCATCGTAAAAGATGAAAAAACACAAGAATCTGTATGGTGGGGAGACATTAATATCCCACTGAGTACAGAAAAATTTGATCAGCTCTACACCAAAATGGTAGACTTCTTAGCTGATAAGAAAGTATACGTGCGTGATGCTTATGCTGGAGCAGATAAAACACATAGGCTTCGTATCCGAGTGATTAACACCCTTGCGTGGCACAATCTATTCTGTTTCAACATGTTTTTGAGGCCGGAGAAATACAAATTGGAAAGCTTTGACCCTAACTTTACCATTTTGTGCGTTCCTGAATTTGAAGCAGACCCTGAAGTGGATGGCACAAGACAGAAGAACTTTGCTGCAATCAATTTCTCTAAACGCATGATCCTAATTGGAGGAACAGGTTACTCAGGAGAAATGAAAAAAGGCATTTTCTCTGTGTTAAACTACATCCTTCCACACGAAGAAAATGTTTTGTCTATGCACTGCTCAGCCAATATGGGTATTGAAGAACGTGACACGGCCATCTTCTTTGGTTTATCAGGTACTGGAAAAACCACTCTATCAGCTGATCCAAATCGATTATTAATTGGTGACGATGAACACGGATGGACTGAAAAGAATGTATTTAACTTCGAAGGTGGATGCTATGCCAAAGTAATTGATCTGAGTGAAGAAAAAGAGCCAGATATCTGGAACGCTATTAAATATGGTGCAATCTTAGAAAACACCCGATTCAAAGATGAATCAAGAGAGGTAGACTATGAGAACTGTGAGGTAACAGAGAACACAAGAGTTTCTTATCCTATATACCATATCAGAAATGCTGTTGACCCATCAATTGGAGGTATTCCTAAAAACATCTTCTTCCTTACTTGCGATGCTTTTGGAGTCATCCCTCCTATTCAGAGATTATCCAAAGGTCAGGCAATGTATCACTTCATTTCTGGATATACTTCCAAAGTAGCTGGTACCGAAGCTGGAGTAACTGAACCACAGCCTGTATTCTCGGCCTGTTTTGGATCTCCATTCTTACCTCTTCACCCAACTAAATATGCGGAGTTGTTGGGTCAGAAAATGGAGCAGCATGAGACAAACGTTTGGTTGATCAATACTGGCTGGACAGGCGGACCTTACGGCGTTGGAAAACGTATTAGCTTAAAATATACCCGAGCAATGATTTCAGCAGCTCTTAGTGGTGTATTAAACAATGTAGGATATAGAACGCATTCGATCTTTGGAGCGGAAATGCCTTTGACATGTCCTAATGTACCTAACGAAATTCTCTCACCTAGAGAAACCTGGAAAAATGATGATGCCTTTTATAAGAAGGCAAACGACCTTGCTCGTAAATTCAACGCAAACTTTGCCAAGTTTGAAGAATTCGCGAATGAGGAGATAATGGCCGGACAGCCAAAACCGAACCTTAATTACGAGTGATTCATTTCACAGTCTAACCTAGAAGCTCAGTCAGTTTTTGGCTGGGCTTTTTTTGATTTATGACAGCCACTGGAATGTCACAGATCACTTCTTCCGATGATGGACGTCATTACCCACCCTTATAGGTATACCGATCTTCGTGTAGTCCTAAATCAACAACAAGAATTATGGAAGAATTCGGTCTAAAATCTACAAAAAGCGGCTTAGAAGCTGCAGGTGTAAAAAAGGTAAAAGAAGCATTCTGGAACCTAACTGCCACAGAACTAACAGAAATTGCTGTTAGAAACAATGAAGGACACCTTACCGACACAGGTGCCCTTATGTGTGACACTGGCAAGTTCACCGGAAGATCACCACAAGACAGATTTATTGTAAAAGACGCATTTACTGAAAAAGAAGTATGGTGGGGAAATATCAATAAGCCTGTATCTGAAGAGAGTTTTGAGCGCATCTACGCTAAAATGCTAGGCTACCTTGAAGATAAAACAGTTTATGTAAGAGATGCTTATGCAGGTGCAGACACTGCACACCAACTAAAACTGAGAGTAATCAACACCATGGCGTGGCATAACCTATTCTGCTACAACATGTTCATTACTCCTCCAGACTACAAACTAGAAGACTTTGAGCCAAACTTTACCATCATAGCATGTCCTGAGTTTGAAGCAGATCCAGATACTGATGGAGTAAGACAATCTAACTTCGCCATCATCAACATGACTAAGCGCATGATCCTTATTGGAGGAACAGCCTACTCTGGTGAAATGAAAAAAGGTATCTTCTCTGTATTAAACTTCTTATTACCTACTAAAGAGAACGTATTGCCAATGCACTGTTCTGCCAACATGGGTATAGAAGATCATGATACAGCTATCTTCTTCGGACTTAGTGGTACTGGTAAAACTACTCTATCTGCTGATCCAAATCGATTATTGATAGGTGATGACGAACATGGATGGACTAAAACCAATGTATTCAACTTTGAAGGCGGTTGCTACGCAAAAGTAATTGACCTGTCTGAAGAGAATGAGCCAGATATCTGGAATGCCATTAAGTATGGTGCGATTCTTGAAAATACTCGATTCATTCCTAATACCAGAACTGTTGACTACACCAACACTGAAGTAACAGAAAACACTCGAGTTTCTTATCCAATTGATCACATCAAGAATACAGTTAAACCATCTATTGGTGGAGTGCCTAAAAACATCTTCTTCTTGACTTGTGATGCATCTGGAGTTATGCCTCCAATCATGAGATTAACCAAAGGTCAGGCAATGTACCACTTCATCTCTGGATATACTTCTAAAGTAGCCGGTACAGAAGCAGGTGTAACTGAGCCACAACCTGTTTTCTCTGCATGTTTCGGAGCTCCTTTCATGCCTTTGCACCCAACTAGATACGCTGAGTTACTAGGTCAAAAAATGGAAGAAAACGAAGTAAATGTGTGGCTGGTTAACACAGGATGGACTGGTGGTGCCTATGGCACAGGAAGCAGAATTAAGCTTCGTTACACCAGAGCCATGATCACAGCGGCATTATCTGGAGTATTGGACAATGTGGGCTACCGTAAACACACAATCTTTGGTGCAGAAATGCCTACAACATGCCCAGGGGTTCCAAATGACATTCTAAGTCCTAAAGAAACCTGGAAAAACGACAAGGCCTTCTATCAAAAAGCAAATGAATTAGCTGAGAAGTTCAAAGCGAACTTCGACAAGTTCAGAGAGTTTGCGAATGATGAAATCCTTAGTGGAGAACCTACACCAAACCTTGAGTTTGTGGAGGAGTCTAAACTCTGAAAACTTTCATAGCAGATTAATAGAGCAAATAAGGGCACCCAGTATCGGGTGTCCTTATTTTTTAATCCTGTATTTTCAAGATCAAATCCTTAGTTTTTATAATAATACGATCTTGAAAATTGACGAATTTTGACTATGTTCAAAATTGTCAGGATTACCCTGACATCCGTTTTTGAAACGGCTCGTCAGCCCTTCGGGCAAATTATGCTTTATGCATAATTTGGGTTAAACTTACCATATGAAAATTGCGATCATAGCTCACGATGGTAAAAAAGCCGATATGGTGGCTTTTTTACTTAATTATAAGGAACAGTTAAATCAGGTTGATTTGATTTCTACAGGCACGACTGGTTCACACGCAGAAAAAGCCGGACTGAAGGTACACAAGTATTTATCTGGACCACTTGGCGGTGATGCTCAAATAGCTGCAGAAGCCGCTGAAAAGAAACTTGGCCTTGTCATCTTCTTTAGAGATCCTATGGACAAACACCCCCATGAACCAGACGTTCAAATGTTGATGAGACTATGTGACGTGCACAACATTCCTTTAGCCACTAACCCCGCTGGAGCAAGACTGATGATGGACAGCATGTTCAAAATGTATTCTAAATGAGTTGGAGTATTAATCGGAGACGATTTCTGATTTCCAGTGCTGCCATGACCGCACTTTCTGCCATTGCTCCGCTGGATACTTTAGCTACTAAAAAGAAGAAAT
>CAXEKM010000043.1:0-4401 GCA_963996645.1 uncultured Marinoscillum sp. | reverse complement strand
GATCCTGCCATGCGTCATAGAATCATGCTCAACTTCCGAGCAGAATCAGAAGGAATTATTACGGACCAGGTAATCAAAGAATTAATCAATACAGCAAAACTCTAAGTGGTTAGATCAGATCCATATCGCTCATTAGGCCTTAAAAAAGAGCTACTATCAAGCATCGAAGATTTCGATTGGCTAGTTAGAACTGTGGCTCTTGGCGAACACATGGGTAAAAAAAGCAGTCGACGCTTGGGAGTAGGACTCGAATTCAGTCAGTATCGACCATATAGCCAAGGAGATGATTTACGTCAATTGGACTGGAAAATTTATGCACGAACGGATAAGTTCTATATCAAGCAATCAGAAATTGATACCAACATATCAGTAACCTTCATTCCAGACCAAAGTGCATCCATGAAATACGAAGAGAATGGATGGTCCAAACAGGCACACACTAAATTACTAATGGCCGTGCTCGCTTATTTATCTTCTGAAGCTGGTGACAAATACGGCATCGCTGGAATCAATGAAAAAGATCTTGGTCTCGTTCCTCACATTGGGAAGAAGCATTGGCAGCGCTTTTTGAATCATTTAATCACATTAGAGGAGTCAACTTCTTTTACCAAACCAATGATTCCCAAAGTGCAGGAGAAGGAACTGTTCGTCGTTTTCTCAGACCTCTATGAAAAAGATGAGGAATGGCTCAACTTCATTAAAAACCTGAAGACCAGAAGAAATGAAGTCATTGTTTTTCACTTGATGGGAGACGATGAGCTCAAATTTAACTTTAGCAAAACAACACTCTTCAAAGACCTGGAGGATGGGTCTGAACTCAAAATCGATCCAGCTAGCCTTAAAGAAAGTTATCAATTGCGTCTCCAAGACTGGGTAACAGAACTTAGTGAGAACTTCCGAAATGAAGGCGTAGACTACATGCTAGTAAACATGAGTGAGCCTTTGGAACAGCTTATCAATAAATTCATGTGGCATAGACGAAAGCTGAGCTAATGAATTTTGGAACTCCTACATATCTATATGCTCTTGCCGCTATTGCTATCCCGATAGTGATTCACTTGTGGAGTAAAAACACGAAAACAAAAGTTCCTTTTGGTAGTCTGAAATTCCTAAAAGAAACAGAAACGAAGACGACCAAACACCTTTTCCCAAGTGAACTCCTGCTGCTTGCTATTCGGATTTTACTCATTGGCAGTTTGGCTATACTATTTGCTGCGCCTTTTATAGAAAAACCTGCTGAAGCTAAAACCGCCTATCTGATTGATCCGAACCTAGAGTTGGAAACTCTGACTAAACTCCAGGAAGAATTGAATCCTGAGGAATCATTTTGGCTAAGCCCAATCAAAACACCCATTGAATCTCCAGTAAGCTTTGGAAATATTGATACCTGGAGTGCATTGAAAAATTTCAGTAATTACGATAGCGTTGTGGTTTACTCCACTCAGTCCATGACAAGTTTTCAAGGAGAAACGACCACTCTAACTTCTAAGATCAATTGGATACAGCTACCAACAGAAACCAAGAACAAAATCATTCAGAAGATCTCCAAAGAAGGAAAAAATACTGCCATTCGCATGATTTCCAACTCTGAAACATTACGTTTTGAAACGGAAGAAATAGCATCAGGCGCTCCTCAGGTTGTAAAAGTTCATCTTCATTATGATGAAAAACATGAGAACTTATCCAATTACCTCCTGAAATCAATAGCAGCCATAAACCAATTGAATCCAGTAACTTTTGAGGTCAATGAATGGAATAACGACACTCAAATTGCTCCAGAGGATTGGTTGATATGGCTTTCAAATGAACCTACGGCTTATAGAAAACGATTAATCCATTCCGATTCATCCTCAGGGATATTGGACCAGCAATCAGAATTGATTTACGGGATAAACCCAGATATCACTATTGAAAACATCCTGCAAAGCAATTTTCCTCTACTATTGGAAACAACATTGCTTAAACCCTTGAATGATCAATTGGATATTTATGACCAAAGAGTCATACCGGAAGCCTATTTAAAATCAGGGAGCCACAACTCCACAGCAACTTTTGCCAATCAAGCCATCACCAATTGGGCGTTGCTGTTATTCCTGATGCTGTTATTAACAGAACGATTACTCAGTCAAATCATCATAAAAATATGACGGCAGCAGGAATTATATCGTCAATAGGAAGCAAATGGCGCTTCTTGATTTGGATGAAAATCCTCATAGGATGGCTGATCATGGCTGGGTTGGGCTATTTAACCTTTGCTAGTCAATTATCACTTGGTTTTCAAGTACTATTCGTAGTTACTACGTGTATCATCTCGTTCTTACTTTATCGTGATCAAATACCAGAAGAAGAGCAAGTGGAAGCACTCATCAATTCGCAATTGCCCGAATTGGAATACAGCGTCTCTCTCGTCAATCATACACCACAAACGAGTCTGGGCTTGGTGCAGCAGCAGAGAGTTATTGAAAAACTAAGCATACAATCCAAAAACATCTCCTACCCCATTCACTGGGAGCAGCTGCTTTACGTTTTATTATTAAGTGGAGTAATCTCATTTGCCTCAGCCTGGCTTTCAACATTCCAAAAAGAGTCACTGAACAGCCAATCAACACCTGAAAAAACATTCATAGCAAATAGCAATACTCAAATTCTAAAGACTTCATATGATTTGAAGGTCATCATCAAATCACCTGCTTATTCAGGCATCCAAACAGTTTATCAATCGAATGCCAATCTGAAAAATATTCTGGAGAGATCTGTTATCAGTTGGAATCTCCATTTTAATCATAAGCCTATCAGTGCATGGCTTAAATTTTCAGATGGAGACAGTTTAGCATTTACAGAAATTGGCAAGGATTTAATGGCAAGCTATAAGGCTAATAAAAAAGGATTCTATACCATAAACTTCATTGATGATCAGGATCAATTCCATTCTTCAGCCTATTATCAATTGGATGTCATTTCTGACAATCCTCCTGAAGTGGAGATTTCAGGTATACCACAATATCAATCCATCATGCCGGGTGAAGCAAATAGTACCACATTTACATCAATCGCTTCGGACAAGTATGGCCTGTCGGATGCTTACTTGATCGCAACGATTACCAAAGGCTCTGGAGAAAGCGTAAAGTTTCGAGAAGAGAAAATTCCGTTCAAAAAAGCCATTGTGGGGAAAGATTTCTCTGAAAAAGTCACCTTCACTCTTGAGCAATTTGATATGGAGCTCGGCAATGAATTGTATTTCTATCTGGAAGCCTGGGACAATCAGAATCCTCCAAAAGCCAATCGGACAGAAACCTATTTTTTCATCCTGGAAGACACTACGGAAATCGCTTTTAGTTTGGAAGGAGATCTGGGAGTAGACCTAATGCCCGAGTATTTCAGAAGTCAACGCCAGATTATTATTGACTCAGAGAAACTATTGAAAGAGAAATCATCCATTTCAAAAGAAGAGTTTAATCAACGAAGCAATGAACTTGGGTTTGACCAAAAAGCATTGAGGCTGAAATATGGTCAGTTTATCGGAGAAGAAGCAGATAGCGGTTTGGATATTGAAAATGAAGTAGAAGCCGATCCTGATTTGACGCAACCTGGTCAAGTGGATGTGTTATCCGACTTTGGGCATGACACGGACCATGAAAATGAAGAAGGGCAACTCATGGATAAAGGAACAGAACAACATCATGATCCTGTAGAAGAGCTCAGCCATTCACCTGATGATACAGATCAAGCAACCTTTTTAGAGGAATCGATGAAAAGCAAGTTACGTGCAGCATTAAATGAAATGTGGGATGCCGAGCTTTATCTAAGATTATTCAAGCCTGAAGAGTCACTTCCTTATCAATACAAAGCACTAAAACTGATCAAGGAGATTAAAAATCATGCTCGGATTTACGTGCATCGCATGGGATTTGATGCCCCACCTATCAATGAATCCAAAAACCGATTGACAGGTAAACTGGAAGAAGTAAATGGCAATACCTATCAAAACACTTATGACTATTCAGAGCAATTGATAGCTACTAAGAAACTTATTGAAGCCATCAGCCAATTACAAAAACAAAGTTTTCCGATTGAAAACACGATCCAAAACTTACTTCAACAGGCAGGTAATGAGCTAGCGCAATTTGCAATTGACGACCCATCCAAATTCTTAGGTTTACTATCAGAAATCAGAGGTATATCTGATCAGAACTTTTTGCAACGTGATGCATTATTGGACTTAAAAGAACACTTAGTGGATGTCCTTCCGGCTCCGGAGCAGAAGCCGAATTTAGATGTCCAACCTTCCCATGAATTACTTGAGCAATTTGTGAAGGAGTTAACCAAATCCAACCCATGATCGCATTTGAGGAAACATATCATTGGGTCCTAATCCTGCTTGTAATCGTTTGGGCAACAGGT
>CAXEKM010000042.1:0-4815 GCA_963996645.1 uncultured Marinoscillum sp. | reverse complement strand
GTGTGGTGTATTGGGAACCTGCATGGATTACTTCTCAGATGAAGGACCAGTGGGGAACAGGATCATCATGGGAAAACAATACTTTTTTTGACTTTGAAGGCAATGTAATGACCAATATTGACTTCATGACTTACGAATACACTTCAAATGAATAACATACTAAGAGCTGTCTTCATACTTCTTTTGTTGGTGACTGTATCTGGGCTGAATGCCCAGCAGTCCCAACGAAAGAGAATCAATATTGACAAGGGATGGAAGTTTGCCCTGGGGCATGCAGCTGATCCCAAAAAGGATTTTAACTACGGAATTGCCAACATATTCTCAAAATCGGGTAAAACAGAAGACACTCCGATGAGTAAGGATTTCGTTGATACCACCTGGAGAGAACTCAATTTGCCACATGACTGGGCAGTAGAGTTGCCATTTGTAGAAGTGGATAATTTTGATGTGCAATCTCATGGTTATAAGCCAGTTGGTGGATTGTTTCCCGAAACAAGTGTGGGCTGGTACCGTAAGGAGCTTGCATTTGCTAAAGCAGATTCTGGAGCACATTATGCGGTTACATTTGATGGAGTTTATAGAGATGCGCGGGTATGGTTGAATGGTTTCTATTTAGGTAATAATGAAAGTGGCTACATGGGAGTCACCTATGACATTACCAATTACATTCAGTTTGATGAACCAAACTATTTGGTCGTACGGGTGGATGCTTCACAATATGAAGGATGGTTTTATGAAGGAGCGGGCATTTACAGACATGTTTGGCTGGAAGAATACAATAACCTTCATTTCAATAATGATGGAGGAATTTTTGTGTACACCGAAATGGAGGGTGAGGCTGCTAGCATATCTGTAGAAACTGAGCTGGTCAATGAGACGCTTCAGGAAGCCACAGGAGAAGTATATGTGTCAGTATTGAATAGAGACGGAAAGGAACTGACCCGATCAGATTCTCAGCCATTCAAGGTAGCAACTAACAAAAAATCACTTGCTTCTTTACGCCTAACATTAGAAAATCCGAACCTGTGGGATTTGGACAATCCGTACCTCTACAGAGTGAAAGCGGTATTGGTATCAGAAGGAAAAGTTGTTGATGAGAAAATTGAAAAATTTGGTGTTCGTACAATTGAAATTGACAACAAACGTGGAGTTTTACTCAATGGTAATCCAATAAAAATAAAAGGAACCAACAATCATCAGGATCACGCTGGTGTAGGTAGTGCTATGCCTGATTACTTACAATATTATCGGATCAGGTTATTGAAAGAAATGGGTTCAAATGCCTACCGTGCGAGCCACAATCCCCCAACTCCAGAATTATTGGAAGCTTGTGATAGTTTGGGTATGTTGGTAATGGACGAAACTCGCTTGCTTAACAGCAGCCCTGAGCATATGGATCAGTTTGAAAAATTGATTAGAAGAGATCGAAATCATCCGTCCATTTTTATGTGGTGTATTGGTAATGAGGAGGGATGGATTCAACAAACTAGTGTAGGCAAACGTCTGGCATTAATGATGTTGGCAAAGCAGCAAGAACTTGATCCAACCAGAACAAGTACCTATGCCGCTGACTTAGCGAATGTGTACAATGGAGTGAATACCGTGATACCGGTTAGAGGATTCAATTATCGTGAATTTGGAATGGTACCTTATCACAAGGATCATCCAAACCAGCCAATCATTGGTACAGAAATGGGAAGTACTGTCACTACTCGAGGAAGTTATCAGGTAGACAGTATCAAAGGGTATTTGCCAGATCAGGATTTGAGCCATCCGTGGTGGGCATCACTAGCTGAGGACTGGTGGCCAATAGCCGCAGACAATGACTGGTTACTAGGTGGCTTTATTTGGACAGGATTTGATTATAGAGGTGAGCCTACACCGTTTTCCTGGCCAAATGTCAATTCGCATTTTGGTGTAATGGATGTGTGCGGGTTCCCTAAAAACCTGTATTACTACTATCAATCATGGTGGTCAGATAAAGATGTCTTACACATCTCACCACATTGGAACTGGTCAGGTAAGGAAGGTGAGAAAATTGATGTTTGGGTCAATAGCAATGCTGATAAGGTGGAGCTTTTCTTGAATGGTAAGAGTCTTGGGACGAAAAAAATAAAGCCAAACAGTCACTTGCAGTGGGAGGTCGTTTATCAACCTGGTGAACTGAAAGCAGTAGCTACCAAAGGGAAAAGAACCTTTGAAACGTCTCAAATAACCACTAGTTCACCAGCCCAAATTAAAATGGTGTCTGATCGGAAAGTTTTATTGGCTGATGGTACTGATGCCACAGTGGTGAATGTAGTTGTCGTAGATAAAAACGGGAGAGAGGTTCCTGATGCGAACAACCCGATCCGATTTGAGATATCAGGAGATGCAAACATTATAGGTGTTGGTAATGGTGATCCAAGTTCTCACGAGCCTGATAAGTCTTATAGGAGATCATTGTTTAATGGGAAAGGGCAAATGATTTTACAGGCTGGGGAATCTGCAGGGAATATTGTCGTGAAGGCCACTTCTCCAGGGTTGAAAGAGCATTCGATTACCCTAAGACAAGTCAATGAAACTAAATCTTTGATAGGAAAACAATAATGAGAAAAGTCATAGTAATTGCAATGCTCCTGCTCATGGGGCCAGGGATTGGTATATCCTTTTCACAGTCTGGAGTTTATGCTGATGAGTCTGGCATCATGCGATGGAAGGACTCGAAAAAAGAGGTTCAAGGGTTTGGCGTAAACTATACGGTACCTTTTGCTCATGGCTATCGATCTGCAAAAAAGCTGGGAGTTGATCCTAAAGAGGCTATCGATAAAGATGTTTATCACTTTGCTCGATTGGGGTTCGATGCTTTCAGGGTTCATGTTTGGGATACCCAAATCAGTGATTCATTGGGAAACCTAATTGAGAATGAGCATTTAGATGTCTTTGATTACATGTTGAAAAGCATGCAGGATCGAGGAATGAAGATGTTGATTACGCCTATTGCTTTTTGGGGCAACGGGTGGCCAGAAAAGGATACTTGGACTCCTGGTTTTTCTCACAAGTATGGCAAGGATCAATGTTTAACGAATGAAGATGCTATTAAGGCTCAGGAAAATTATCTTGCTCAGTTTCTAAACCACATCAATCCATACACTGGTCTCGCTTACAAAGACGATCCGAATATTGTCGCTTTCGAAGTAAGCAATGAACCACATCACAGGCAGTCTCCCGACTCTGTGAAACGATACGTAAGGAAGATGGTAGATGCGATGAAAAGCACAGGTTGTGATAAACCGATACTGTATAACATTAGTCATGGTATCAATTACATGGACCAGTATTTTGAAGCAGGGATTGATGGAGGTACGTTCCAATGGTATCCCTCTGGATTAGGAGCAGGCGAGGAGTTAAAAGGTAATTTTTTGCCCAATGTTGATAACTACGAAATCCCGTTTGCAAATCACAAGGGCTTTAAGAATGGTGTGAAAGTAGTTTATGAATTTGATGCGGCAGATGTAGGTAGGTCATATATTTATCCAGCCATGGCCAGAAGTTTTAGAACCGCTGGTATTCAATGGGCTACACATTTTGCTTATGACCCAACTTATCTGGCATACGCCAATACAGAGTATAACACGCATTACATGAACCTGCAGTATACTCCACAGAAGGCATTGGCATTAAAAATTGCTGGAGAAATCTTTCATCAGGTACCAACTTACAAGGACTTTGGAAGTTATCCTGCAAATTCTACATTTGATGATTTCCATATAAGTTATGAGGACGATTTGGCTGTCATGAATAGCGAGGAGCAATTTATATACACCAATCACAATCAAGAACAACCTAAAAACCTTAAAAAACTGAAAAGTATAGCAGGTTGGGGTAATTCGAAAGTAGTTAGCTATGACGGTACTGGTGCTTATTTTTTGGATGAGGTGTCCAAAGGTGTTTGGCGTTTGGAAGTGCTTCCAGATGCAGTATGGGTGAATGACCCTTTTGGCAAAAATAGTCTAGACAGAAAGCTGGCTGAAATCATTTGGCAGACCAGAGAAATGTCTATTTCCATTCCGTCACTAGGCCAGGAATTTAGTGTTACACCGATAAATGAAGGGAATTTAAAGGCACCAGAAGTATCAGGCAATACTTTATCCGTAGAACCCGGAACCTATTTGTTGGTAAAAAATGGAATAAAACTCAAAATTGCTACCGATTCAAAATGGGGTCATATTAAGCTAAATGAGTTTGTTGGAAAGCCTGAGACCATTGAACAGAACTATGTTTTACACGAGCCTGCTGAGTTTATCAACTCAGGTGAGCCATTGATGATTCATGCTCAAATTATTAGCTCGGAACGACCTGAGTTAGTATCAGTCTTGGCTTATGATGGTTGGAAGCCAGTAAAAATTCCAATGGTTAGAAATCATGGATTTGACTATACCGCTGAGATTCCAGGTGATTTGGTTAATGCAGGAATATTGAAGTATTATATTTTGGTAGAAGAACAGGTGTTTCCAGAAGGTATAACGGCTTCTCTTAGTGATTGGGATTTTGATTCGGCGCCATATGAAGTTGCTGTCGTTTCGAAAGAGCAGCCGTTGTTTATTTACAATGCCATCACAGATGAAGAGGAAGTATCTCGACCATGGATGCCAGGTTCTAGAATAGTGCCTTCTACACAAACAGGAACTGGTGAATTGGTACTGAAAATTGATGAATTATTCACAGAAGATCCAGAAAATCCCGAAGGCAAACCAGTTTATGATTACTCCATGCGATACTATTTTGGGGATCATATGAATCAGAGAGTCTCATCATTAAGTGATTATTCGAAAG
>CAXEKM010000041.1:0-3354 GCA_963996645.1 uncultured Marinoscillum sp. | reverse complement strand
CAGCAAATCCGCGGCACGCTTCATCCGAAGGTTTCGGATGAAATCAATCGGCGTTTGACCCGTGAGTCGTAAGATCTTTTGGTAGAAGTGTCCTCGGCTATATCCCAATTCATGACTGAGATCCTCTACCGAAAACTCCGAATTGGACATATTTTCTTCTACAAGCAATACTGCCTTAGCCAGGAGTTGGTCGTCTAGTGAAACGACCTCTGCTTCTTTCGGAGTTGGGTCAACCCGATTGCCAGATTCCTGTACGCGTTTCTGGAATTTCAGGGCACTATTGATGCTACTGAGGAGAATCTCAAAGTTAAAAGGCTTGGAAATGTATTCGATGGCACCTGCCTCCAAGCCCTGAATTCGGTGTCGGTCGCTGCTCTGAGCGGTCAACATGATCACAGGAATCTGCAGCGTGCGCGGATCGGATTTAATCTTTTCACAAAGCTCCAATCCATCCATCACAGGCATCATCACATCCGTAATCACAATATCTGGTGCTTTGCTCATCAACAGCTTCCAGGCTTCTTTTCCATTGGATGCAACTTGTATATTGTAATACTGCTTGAGGTTGTCTTTCAAATAGAATCGGAAATCAAAATTGTCTTCCACGAGCAACACCGTCGGCAACTCCGCTCGATTTACTACTTCTTCTACTTCCGGTTTAGCGAATGATTCTGCTAATTCCTTCACCAGCTCATCCGCCAGGTCTTCATCAGAATTGATTTCTTTCAATGGAAGATCAATGGTAAATGTGGTTCCCATATTCTCCTTGCTATCTACCGTGATAGTTCCTTTGTGTAGCTCCACAAACTCTTTGGTAATAGACAAGCCAATACCAGTTCCATTATTGATCATATTGCCCGGAATCTCGTTCTGGAAGAATCGATTGAATACTAACTCCAGTTTCTCTTTAGGAATACCAATCCCAGTATCCGAAACAACAATCAGGGCATGTGTTCCAGTACTATCTTTCTGTAGTTCGAAATCCACGGTGATACGCCCACCAGACATAGTGAACTTAAAGGCATTGGAGAGCAAGTTGAACATGATCTTCTCCATCTTGTCCTTATCGAAGAACGTATAGAAGCTTCGCAAATCACTTTTGAATACTACTGGTATGTCTTTTTCCTTGGACCAGTCACTGAATGAATCGATGACATCTTGCAAGAAGGTAACAATGTCCCCACTGGATTGACTCAGTGTGTGCTGATTGGCTTCCATTTTTCGGAAATCCAAAAGCTGATTGACCAATGTCATCAGGCGCTTGGCATTGCGCTGCACCATGGTCAGCTCTCCACGTTTCACACGCTCCGGGTCGTTGATCATGCGTTCAATTGGCGTGAGAATTAACGAAAGTGGGGTGCGGAACTCATGGCTGATATTCGTGAAAAATTTAATTTTCATCATATCCATCTGATGTTGACGCTCCACTTCTTTACGTTCATTTTCTATTCTCGCTTTTAGGCGCTCACGCTCCACGATGTAACTCCTGGTTGCAAACAATACCAACACAATCAACACAATGTAGATGGCGAAAGCCCAGGGTGTCTCCCAAAATGGAGGATGAATGGTAACACTCAGAGTGGTTGGCTCTGTCCAGGAGTTGGCACCTGTAGAGGCCCGAACTTTAAAGGTATAGTTACCATAGTCCAGGTTGGTGTAGTTGACTTTGCGTAAATCGGCAGAAGCATTGAGCCAGGTCTGATCAAATCCTTCCAACATGTACTGATAGCGTAGATTGCCCGATTGGAAAAACGAGAGCGCCAAGTACTCAAACGACAGAGAGTTTTCGTCATAATCAAATTCCAAATGCTCTGCATGCTGTACGGACTCATGCAACACCACTCGTCCATTGAGCTCTGCACCCGCAACCAATGGCTGATTATCAACCGCAATTCCGGTCAAGAGGACCTTTGGCGGTGTACGATCAATAGAAATGTCTTGTGGATCGAAACTATTGAAGCCATTCTGACCGGAGAAGATCAACTGACCATCCGACGTTTGAAAGCTGGCATCTTCTGTAAAATTCTCTGCTTGCAGGCCATCAGAAACACTAAAGGTGTTGAATTGATACTGCTCATCTTCTAATACAGATACTTTGGTGATTCCGTGATCCGTTCCCAACCAAAGATTTCCCAATCGATCCTCCTCAATAGACATCACAATATTGGAGGAGAGTCCATCAGAACGTCTAAAGACAGAAATCTCCATCGTATTGAGATTCAGTTTATTCAGTCCATCCAGGGTACCTACCCAAAGCAGGTTGCCTTGAGCTTTCAGTGAAATAATGGAGTTATTTGTTAGGTTTGAATTGTTCTCAAACAAGGTATGCAACTCCCCACTTCGCGGATTGAACTGCGTCAATCCATTTCCGGTGGCTAACCAAATATTTCCCGCAACATCCTCTTCGATGCTTGTGACATAGTTAGCCATTAAGCCATTGTCCATGCTGATTTGAAAGGTATTTTGCGTTTCCGGATCATAACGAAAAACACCTCGATTCAACGTACCAATCCAGATATTCCCATTAGAGTCTTCGAACAACTCCCAGATGCTCAGATCATCCGTATCAGGAGTAATTTGAAATTTGTCCAACCTCCCATTTTTATAGGTGTAAAGCCCTTCCAGATAGGTCCCTATCCAAAGGGTTTCCTCAGAATCTGTCAGCAAACTCACCACTACAGATGGCTGTTTGTTCTGAACTGCTTTTGGCAAGGAAACAAACTGTTTTGCAGCCAGGTCATAATTCAAGAGTCCTTTTCCATTGGTACCGATCCAGAGCTGATGCTTTTTGGTTTCCGCAAATGAACTCATGTCATTGTATGCCGATATTTTACGATCATATTTCACATGATGAAAACTGCTCGAATTGGGATGAAAATAACTCAAACCACTTTTGATGGTTCCAACCCAAATTCCACCGCTTACGTCCTGAAACATGCAGTTGACATTGTCATTGATCAACGATTTCGGATCATCCGAATCATTGATTATGTAAGATTTTTGACCTGTAACTTTATTGATTATGGCCACACCACCGTGATCCGCTCCAATCCAGATTTTCCCATCTTGTGCCTGCACAACACTTGTTACGAGGTTACTTTTCAGTTCAGGTGTATCATAAATTTTCGATTGACCAGTTTTTGTATTGAGGTAAAATACACCGATCGGATTTTCTGAAGTGAATGCCCATAAATCAAATTCAGAATCAACAGCAATTTTCCACGTATTGTCAGTTCGGCGCAGCTCTTGAGACAATCCATACTTACGCACAACCTTATGAGACGTGGTATTGAGCACCTCGATCATCCCTGAGTGATGTATAATCCATAGGTTCCCCGAATCATCCAGTACCAT
>CAXEKM010000040.1:0-6225 GCA_963996645.1 uncultured Marinoscillum sp. | reverse complement strand
CGCAACCAGAATTATTGATAGTCCACGCGAGCGTTTAATCGCAATAATCACTAACAATTTCTCTTTGTGTAATGGCCGCTGGCCAACACAAATCCTCATTGCTACTATATTCATTGGTGCTTTGGTGCCTGCTGGTTGGTCTGGACTTGTTTCTACAACTGCTGTAATCGGAATAGCCTTCCTAGGAATATTCTTTACCTTCTTCACTTCATGGTTTCTATCCAGAACCATGCTGAAAGGTGAAGTATCCACATTTACCCTAGAGCTTCCACCTTACAGACCACCAAGATTCTGGAAGACTATTTACACTTCATTAATTGACCGAACAATCATCGTGCTTTGGAGAGCCATAGTATTTGCCGCTCCTGCTGGTGCCGTAATTTGGTTAATCTCTAATATTGACATTGCAGGCCAATCAATTGCTTACTACAGTATCAACTTTCTAGATGAGTTTGGATTCTTAATTGGTTTGAATGGCGTCATTCTTTTGGCTTACGTAGTAGCCATCCCAGCTAATGAAATTGTTATTCCAACGGTATTGATGCTGACTGTAGCGCATTTTGGCATTTCTAATTTTGGTGCAGGTGATGGGGTCATGTTTGAGCTAGACTCAGAAACACAAACTGCGGAGATACTTAAAACTGGTGGTTGGACGCTCCTTACAGGAATCAACTTAATGTTGTTCAGTTTACTTCACAACCCATGCAGTACAACCATTTTCACCATTTACAAAGAGACTAAAAGCTGGAAATGGACCACTGTAGCCACTATTTTACCAATCATTATGGGAATTGTGGTCTGCTTTCTTGTAGCTCAGCTTTATCGTATTTTGATGTAACAAAAAAGGCTGCCAATTGGCAGCCTTTTTATATCTTCAAGTACGTTGTAATTACTTACTGAATTGGTATCTAATATTCAGACCAAAACGTTCTGCATAAAATCCTGTTGTTTCAATTAGAACTAGTGCTGGTCTCCAATCTGCACTTATTGATATAGGCACGTCAGGAATGCTATATCCCAACCCTAACTCAAACGATCCTGCAAGGGCAAAATCATTGTTTCCGATAAATACAGTTGGACCTACACCCATGTACCAATCCATTGGAATATCACCAAGTGGACGATAGATGAAATCATACAATGCATCAACACCTACTCCGCCATTTCCAAATGACACATCAGCGTGAATCATGCTAAACTGACTAGTTGTAAATAATGCGTCCACAGCTACGTTACCTCCTGTAACATCACCAAAACGCACACCAAGCTCTTGAGCATTTGTGAATCCTACAAAACCAAGTGCAAATACAGCGATAAGTAATACTTTTTTCATAATAGATCTGGTTTAAAAAATATAAGCGAATCTAATCCGATTCATCCATTTCAGATATACTAACTAGCAAAAGGCAACATAAGTTTTAACCTTATTAATGTTAGCCTAACTTTGCCGCATGAATTTGGATACGATTGTAGCATTGGCAACACCTCCAGGTGTCGGAGCGATTGGTGTAATTAGGGTTTCTGGTGTTAAAACCATTGAAATAGTTAATTCCGTTTTCAGAGGAAAAGACTTAACATCTGTTGCCAGTCATACCATTCACCTTGGAACAATTCGTGACGGAGAAACTATCGTGGATGAAGTGTTGATTTCCATTTTTAAAGGTCCAAATTCATACACCAAAGAAGATGTCATTGAAATTTCCTGTCATGGGAGTCAATTCATCGTTCAGCAACTCATTAAACTACTTCTTAGAAAAGGTGTCAGATTGGCTAAGCCTGGAGAATTTACCCAAAGAGCATTCATCAATGGACGATTCGATTTAGCACAAGCTGAAGCGGTAGCAGACTTGATCGCCTCTGAAAATGAATCCATGCACTCAGCGGCAATGAATCAGATGCGTGGCGGATTTTCTCAAGAAATCAAACGATTAAGAGAGGAGCTGATCCACTTTGCTTCGATGATCGAGTTAGAACTGGATTTTGCTGAAGAAGATGTGGAGTTTGCTAGCAGAGACGACCTGAAGCAGCTCATTTTCAAACTCAAAACGTTGATCACACGACTTACCGAAAGCTTCACTTTAGGGAATGCGATTAAAAATGGTATTCCAACGGTAATTGCAGGAAAACCAAATGCAGGTAAGTCTACCCTGCTCAATGCTTTACTAAATGAAGAAAAAGCAATTGTATCAGATATACCTGGTACTACAAGGGATGTAATTGAAGATGTGATCAATGTAGATGGCATTGCATTCCGCTTTACAGATACTGCGGGAATCCGAACAACCGAAGACAAAGTGGAAGCTATTGGGGTTGAACGTACCTATGCTAAAATGAAAGATGCTTCTGTGATCATCTATTTGATCGACATGATCAATGATGATTTACACGACATAGAAACACAACTAGCCTATTTGCATGAATTAGGAGTCCCCTATTTGCTAATTGGCAATAAAATCGATCAGGCTCAGCCGATATTAAAAGAAGCATTGGAAAAGGAAAAGGCTCTATTCATCTCAGCCAGCCAAAAAGAGAACCTTGAAAACCTGAAAGACGCGCTCAAAGAACTGGTCTCTCTCGACAGTTTCAAAACTGGGAATACCA
Organism: uncultured Marinoscillum sp.; assembly: GCA_963996645.1. Classification (GTDB taxonomy): domain Bacteria; phylum Bacteroidota; class Bacteroidia; order Cytophagales; family Cyclobacteriaceae; genus Marinoscillum. Next base: position 3,624 of record CAXEKM010000040.1, on the reverse strand, counting down.
TCGTTACTAACTTGAGACACTATGAGAGCTTAGTTCAAACCAATGACGCTCTGGACAGAGTTATTACGGGTATCGACCATCAGGTTACCAATGATTTTGTGGCTATGGACATCAGAAATGCCCTTCATCACCTAGGTGAACTCACAGGTGAAATCACCACAGACGATTTGCTAGACAATATCTTTAGTAAGTTTTGTATTGGAAAGTAATTACATTTCCCTTGATACGCTAAACCCTTCTTTTACTTGCTATTAGACTGTTTTTACTTCCTTTACTTGTTGCTAATTTTCCTATTTTTTCCTATCTTTCGTTTCTAATTTGTTGCTGAACAATCAATATTTGTTGTTAGCAACAGATTTTTAAGATAGAGGCGAGATAATGTTACATACAGATACATCCTGATACAAAGGGATACACTCTGATACAGAAACAAGCCCAAAAAGGAAACACCATGAGCAGCAACATTCGAGTTCCCAAAATCTGTCAGCATTGCGGTACTGAGTTTATCGCAAAGACAACTGTGACCAAATTTTGTGGTGATAACTGTGCCAAGCGTGCCTACAAGAAACGCAAGAGAGACCAGAAGGTGCAGGAGATTGCCCCTACTGCGGTACAGAAACAAGAATACAATCAGGAGCAAGTCAAAGACAAAGACTTTCTAAGTATTGCCGAAACCTGCAAACTACTTGGAGCAAGTAGAATGACTCTGTACCGTCAGATCAAGAACGGAAAAATTCAAGCTGCGAAAATTGGTAGCCGTACCATCATCAAGAGAGAAGAAATCGAAAAACTGTTTCAGGCATGAAAGTAACACTAAGAAAACGCAATCAAGGTGGCAAGACCAGTCTATACCTCGACTACTACCACAAAGGGAAAAGGAAAACCGAATACCTCAAATTATACCTTTCTCCTAATGCCAAAACCAAGGAAGAAAAGGAAGTCAATAAAAAGACCCTTCAATTAGCTGAGACTATTAGAGCACAGCGACAAATCGAAATCCAAAACGGTGTTTATGGATTCCGAGACAATGAGAAATTAAAAGGCAGCTTCCTTGCATATATTGAGCTACTTGCCAACCAGAGACAAGACAGTCCAGGCAATTACGGCAATTGGACAAGTATGCTGAAACATCTAAAGGCTTTCTGTTCCTATGAGGTATCCTTCTCAGATATTGACCGACAGTTTATTCAGGATTTCAAATACTACCTTGATAAGAAGGCTATTGCACATGGTGACCAGAAACTATCTCAAAATTCTAAGTACTCCTACTTTAACAAGCTGCGAGCAGCTTTAAAGCAAGCAGTGAAAGACGGCATTCTACCTACCAACCCAAGTGAAGGAGTTAACGCCTTTAAACAAGGTGAACCTGAAAGAGAATTTCTGACTTTGGAGGAACTTCAAGCAGCAGCCAATACGGAATGTGAAATACCTCAGATGAAAACGGCATTCATATTTTCATGCCTTACAGGTCTGAGGTGGTCAGACATTAATAAGCTACTCTGGTCAGAGGTGCAGCACTCAAATGATAACGGGTATTACATCCGATTCAGACAAAAGAAAACCAAGGGAGCAGAAACCCTCCCTATTTCAGAACAAGCCTTTGGCTTGCTCGGTGAAAGGCAAGCTCCAGAAGAGCGAGTATTCAAAGGATTGAAATACTCTGCATGGCATAACCTGAAATTGCAACAATGGATGATGAAAGCTGGTATCTCCAAAACCATCACTTTCCACTGTGCTCGTCATACTTATGCCACTTTGCAGCTTACGGCAGGAACTGATATTTACACAGTCTCAAAGCTCTTAGGCCATAAGGAATTGAAGACCACCCAAGTCTATGCCAAAATCATAGATGAAAAGAAACAGGAAGCAGCCAACAAAATCAAACTTGACCTATGAGCAATCAAACCAAATTACTTGATGACATCCTATACCAAGAGCTTCGCCCTTGGTTAGGAAAAAACAGCCTTGATCAAAAGTATGCTTCCAAACTCAGCAGCGTAAAGGAAGCCTCCACAGATTTTCAATTCAAATATGAAATCAATTTTCACAGGCCATTCGATCACAAAACAAAATACTACTCCAAACTGATATTGAGTAATGTCAAAGCAGAATGTGTCAGGCTTGTGGAGCTGATCAAGGAGGATAACAACGAAAACTTAATCAAGTATTGGCTTGAAGACACACTTAACAAGCGGATTAAAACACGTTTAAAAGACCTTGGAAAACTCATTAAAGAAAAGGACTATGCACTGACGTACATAGATCCTAAAAAAACATCCTTTGAATTAGACCAAACCCACAAGGCAAACACATTCATCTTACAGCTTCTAAAGCTTGCATACATGCAGCTTTACTTAGAAATCCAAAATGCTTTCAGCACTTGGATAGATGATCAATTCATACTGGAGGACTTTTACAGCCAACTACTTTTAGAACCTATCCCGGACAACCATTACTTGAAACCAGTTCAAGTAATTGAAGTTGAATCCAAACCATTACCAGCAGCCAAAACGGAAACCGCAGCAACGGCAAATTCATTTCATTCATTTACCTACAAGCAGCTAAACACCAACCCAGATAAATTGACCGATTTATGGGATAGCCTAAAGCTGAATCATTTCATTAGCAAATCCACAACCCTACTCAACTTCAAAAAGGTATTCTCAGGAGGTGAAATCAAAACACCTATAGAATGGACAGGAAATATCAGCGAGCTATTCTATTTCATTAAGCTGATATACTCAGAGTATAAGTTGGTGGATGATCTAAAGCAAAAGCAATGGGAAGTGACTTGCCTATGCTTCGTTGATACTGATGGAAATTCCTTTGACAGGTCAAAGTTCAGGTCTTTAAAAAGACCGAACCTGACAGGAGATAAAATAGAAAAGGCAGTTTCGCACCTGCTTTAGTCCACTCTGCACTATACTCCTTTTATCTTTTTTCTGTTTTTGTTTAGTCCTCTTTTACCTTAAAAGTGGGCTATCAATTTTTACAGCCCACTCTGCACTCTGCACTCTACACTGCACCATGCTTTAGAGCCTCATACCCCCCCTTTTAGCCTCCTACTTTAGCATCGTATTCGACAATCGGATATGACTTTTGGCCAAGAGTCCATTCATTAATTCTTAATACGATTTAAGATGGACGAAATAATTGAACGTCTTGAAAATCTCCAACGCCTAATTGAGAGCCAGGGGATTTACACGAAAGAAGTTTTAAACTTCAATGAGGCTTGCCAGTACTTGGAGCTTTCACAATCGCACTTGTATAAGTTGACGAGTGCAGGAAATATTCCACACTACAAGCCCAATGGAAAAAAGCTCTATTTCAAGAGAACGGAGTTAGAAAGCTGGTTGCTACGCAACCGCAATTCTACTCAGGAAGAAATAGACCGCAAAGCTGCGGATTACCTAATCAAGAAAGGGAGGGTAAAGCTATGACAGAGGTATTCGATATGCTCCTGACAGTTGCACAGGACATCAAAACAATCAAAGCCTACCTCCTCAATTTCCATAAGTCACGATTGGAGCAATTCAGTGACGAATGGATTGACGGACAGGTAGTGATGCAAACGTTGCACATTAGCAAAAGAACCCTTCAATCCCTTCGGGATAGTGGGGTTCT
>CAXEKM010000039.1:0-3180 GCA_963996645.1 uncultured Marinoscillum sp. | reverse complement strand
GGCGTAAAGATCAGGCTAGATTCAGAAAAGATTTCTGGTTGGACTTCTTCTACATGTTCTTCAATTTCTTCTTGTTTTCATTGATCATTTACAATGCAGCTTCCAATGTAGTGGTCCATTTCTTCAATGATTTACTGGCTTCCATAGGTATTCAAAACCTCGTGGCTTTTGAGGTGATGAGTTGGCCAATCTGGGCGCATTTGCTGCTCGGGTTTGTAGTACGTGATTTTGTGCAGTGGTGGACGCATCGCTTGTTGCATACCAGTCCGCAGTTGTGGGAGTTTCACAAGGTGCACCACTCCGTAGAGGAGATGGGCTTTGCCGCTCACTTGAGATATCACTGGATGGAAACTATTGTGTACCGTTCCATTGAGTATATCCCACTGGCATTGATCGGTATCGGACTTAGAGACTTCTTCATCATCCATATTTTCTCGTTGGTAGTAGGTCACTTCAATCACTCCAACATCAAAGTGAATCTTGGATTCTTAAAATACATCTTCAACAACCCGCAAATGCACATCTGGCACCATGCGCATGATATGCCGGAGAGTCATAAAAACGGAGTGAATTTTGGGATCACCTTGAGTATTTGGGATTACCTCTTCAAGACAGATTATATTCCTTACGAAGGGCGCGATATCAAATTGGGATTTCCTGGGATTGAAGAGTTTCCAAAAGACTTTATCCATCAAAACCTACATGGGTTTGTCAAGGAAAAGGAAAAGTCGGTGAACAGTTAGTTCGCCGAAAAACATTACATTTAGCCTATGCGAAACATCATCATTAGTTGTCTTTTATTGAGCTCAGTAACGCTGGTTGCTCAGGATTTAGAGTATCCTATCATCAAGAATTACGGAGGAGTCGTCAATGTTCCTAATACCATCAATCCTACAAAAGGAGGAAAGATGATCATCGATATTACTGGAACTGACGTAACCAAGGCGGGTACGAATAAGTCGCTCGACAGAGTCGCACGATTGATCAACTTATATGGGTTGGCAGGAATTCAACCAGATGAGTTGGATATTGCCGTAATTATCCATGGAGGTGCCACAAAAACGATCATTACCAACGAAGGATTCCAGGAAAAGTATCAAAGTGATAACCCTGATTTAGGTCTAATCAAAGCACTGACTGACCGTGGTGTGAAAGTGATGGTTTGTAGTCAGGCTTTGGCTCGAAGAGGATTTAAAACGGAGTGGTTAAATCCAGATGTGGGATTGGCATTGTCGGCTTTGACTACATTGGTGGACTATCAGCAAAGAGGTTATATTCAGCTCATTTATTGAGAAAAATAGTGAAATTAAGAGTTTAGCGGTCTGTGCCAGTGTGATGTAAATCATCAGGCATTCTTTTTATTATATGATCAATCATGCATACTTTCAGGGACATGATTGATTCAAAATCAACAATAACCCCAGAAAAACTTGAGACAGCTGCCTTCATTTTGAAGACGATTGCGCATCCTATGCGATTGGCTATTGTTAACTTGCTGAGAGAGGTGGATCGTTTGTCTGTTTCAGAGATATGTGAACAATTGGGAAATGCTGATCAATCTCTCGTGTCTCATCATTTATCCAATATGAAGTTGAAACAAGTGCTGGATAGCAAACGTGAGGGACGCAATATTTATTATTCACTTCGTCTAAGAGAAGTGCTCCACGTACTTGACTGTATTGAGCACTGTGATGTCCGTTTATAATCAATCGATTATTAGCTAATAAAGCTGTTTTTATTAGGGTTATAAGCCATTTACGCTTGTTATATTATCTGTGTAACTTTAGTTACGCTCATCGGAGATCATCTAAAGCACCTTTGTAGCCAAACTATCTATACATGAATTTTAAGCAATTTTTTCCCATAGCAGATTGGCTTCCAAAATATAAAAAGGAACAACTTGGTGGAGATATTTCTGCCGGAATCACGGTAGGAGTGATGTTGATTCCGCAAGGAATGGCTTATGCCTTGATTGCAGGTTTGCCTCCGGTATATGGTTTGTATGCAGCGATCGTTCCACAATTGATCTATGTGATTTTTGGTACTTCTCGCCAGCTGGCAGTTGGTCCGGTAGCTATGGACTCTTTGCTTGTGGCAAGTGGTGTGGGCCTAATGGCTACAGAAGGCACGGATACTTATATCGCCTTAGCCATCCTGTTAGCCGGAACCATGGGATTGATTCAATTAGTACTAGGATTGGCCAAAATGGGATTTGTGACCAATTTGTTGTCCAAACCTGTGATAAGTGGGTTTACTTCAGCCGCTGCTATTATCATTGGATTGAATCAATTAAAATACTTAATGGGAGTGGAGCTGGAGAAATCTAGCAAGGTCTTCACCATTTTATGGAGTGCCATCCAGTCTATGGGAAGTATACATTGGATCACTCTCGCTTTGGGAGTAGGAGGAATAGCCATTATCAAGCTATCCAAGAAAATCCACAAGTCGATACCAGGGGCTTTGGTGGCAGTGATTATTGGAATTGTTTTGGTTTATGTCTTCCGTTTAGATTTGGCCGGAGTGAAAATAGTGAAGGAAATACCAGAGGGATTACCTTCATTCTCTTTGCATAGTTTCACTTTTGATCAGTGGTTAGAACTCTTGCCTTTAGCGGTTACCATTGCTGTGGTAGCATTCATGGAGTCTTACTCCGTTTCTAAATCCTTGGAAGCAAAAGCAAGAACGTATAAGGTAGGAGCTAATCAGGAATTAGTAGCATTGGGTATTTCTAACTTCATAGGCTCCTTTTTTCAGTCCTATCCGGTGACCGGTGGCTTTTCCAGATCAGCAGTTAACTATCAGTCTGGGGCCAATACACCATTGACAAGTATCTTCAGTGCTGCCATTGTAGGATTTACCTTACTGTTTTTAACTCCACTTTTCTATTATCTGCCTCATGCTATTTTAGCGGCAGTGATTATGGTAGCGGTGTCTTCCTTGATTGATATCAAATATGCGATCAATTTGATCAAGTTTAGTAAATGGGAATTTGTGTTGCTGCTGGTGACATTCATTACGACTCTAAACTTTAGTATGGTTCCCGGAATTGTCACAGGTATTGTGTTATCAATATTGACCCTACTCTTCAAACTGGGTTATCCTCACATTGCTGAGTTGGGTAGGTTGAAAGGACACCATGAGTTCAGAAACATCAAGCGTTTTAAGAATCTTGAAACCTGG
>CAXEKM010000038.1:0-3434 GCA_963996645.1 uncultured Marinoscillum sp. | reverse complement strand
TGAATCTGCTATTTTGGATTCTGGCTACGTTGTTAATTCCAGAGTTCTACCCGTTCAATTAAGCTTGTATTTTTTGCCTGGAAGTGATTTCACAAGACCTGAAAACTCTAAGGTCAATAAGTTACTTGCTAATTGATTGACAGCAATTTGAGTTTTCCATGCTAACTCATCAATAGGTACACCAGCTTTGTTTTCAGATAATGCAGAGACAATTTTCTGATCTTCCTCTGTTAAGCTGGAATAGTCAGGGGCTACTTGTTTAGCTTGAGATTCATCATCCCAATTCAGGTGGTATTTCAAGTCGTTCACACCAGTAAATAACAACGCTTTTTGATTTCGGATTAAGAAGTTACACCCCTCCGAATACTTGTTGTCTAGATCACCAGGTACGGCAAATACTGTCTTGTTATATGAGTCAGCGATGTTAGCAGTGATTAATGCTCCACCTTTCTTGGCCGCTTCTACTACGATCACTGCATCACTCATTCCTGCAATGATTCTATTCCTCGCCGGGAAGTAATGCGCTTCTGGTTTGGTTCCAGGAGGGTTTTCTGAGATTAACCCTCCTTGTTCCAGCATTTCCTGAGCATTCTTTTTGTGCAATGCAGGGTAGATTTTATCTAGTCCTCCGGCAAGCACACCAATTGTCGGAATGTTGTTTTTAAGAGCAGCTCTATGTGCTGTAATGTCAATACCATAAGCAAGTCCACTGACGATGACGACATTCAACGATTTACAATCTTCAACTATTTTCGTGGTGACAGCCTGTCCATATTCTGTGGCATTACGTGTGCCTACGATTCCAAGAATACGGGTCCACTCATTGATTTTTCCCTGAGCGTAGATGATGTTAGGAGCATCAGCTACTTGCTTGAGCTTGGTAGGGTAGCCTTTGTCGGTATAGTGATAGATATCAATTCTCTTTTTTTCACAGTCTTTGAGAATTGCTTCTGCTTTTGATAAATATTCTGAAGAGGTGAGAGCCTCTATTTTCTCAACTCCAATTCCTGGGATTTTCTTTAAATGACTGACTTTGGAAGTGAATATCGCCGAAGCAGAACCACAATAAGCGATAAGATTTTTAGCGTTTACATCTCCAATACCTGGAATTAGCTCCAGAGCTAGTTGATATAACTTCTCCTCCATGAAAAGTGACTCAGTCTAATTCCTTTTTTAGGGTTTCAAGGAATGTTCGAACTCTTTTTAAGCTTTCGATTAATTCTACTTTATTGGAAGCCGCTTCCACATCGTTTTTGATGAAATCTCTAGCGCCTTGAAGAGTAAATCCCTTTTCCTTTACCAAATAGTAAATCAGCTTAACATTACGAATGTCGTCCTGTGTGAATTGTCTATTTCCCTTTCGGTTCTTTTTTGGTTTGATGATGTCAAATTCACCTTCCCAAAACCGAATCAAAGAAGTCGCAACTCCCAACTCGTCAGCTACTTCACCGATGGTAAAGTATTTTTTCTGTATTTCTTTTTCTTTGTATGGCACGGTGGAATTTTTCAGTTTTGAATATAGGTAATAATCCCCTTATCATCAATGATTATTGGATTTTCGGGAAAATCTTCTTCAGTTAATTTTTTAATTGATTGCATAGCCCGTTTTCTGGAGTCCAATTCTGGTCCAAGACTGTAACTCTGGTAGAAAGAATGAATTTGACCATTCAAAAAGTTACCCTCGTTATCAATGTTGAATTCCAGTAAAGGAGCCTCGCCACTTACTCCTCTCAGGTTGAAACGACCGTAAGTCAGAAAATTGCCCAGTGAATAAGCGATTAATTTTTGTTTGTATACTTCTATGGCCCTCACCACATGCGGACCATGACCCAAAATGACGTCAGCTCCCGTATCGATCATAGCATGACTGAATTCATAGATGTTACCACGGTCTTCTCCGTAATAGAACTCCCGCTCTTTGGTAAGATGCATGTTTTTTGATCCTTCGGCTCCTCCATGTATTGATACAATGACTATGTCACTTAAAGAATCAAGTTTAGCCACAATTTGTTTAGCTCGATCTTCATCATAAAAAGTTAACGTGCCTACATTTGGTGCAAATGCCACAAAACCAACTTTGAGATGACCAATTTTAGTTAGGATATAAGGTTGTTCTACAGATCCCGCATAGGCAACTTCTAATGAATCCAAGGTTCTTTGAGTGCTCAGTCGACCAGGTTTTCCAAAGTCATTCGCGTGATTGTTGGCTACGGAAATCAAATCAAAGCCCGCCTCAACCAAATTGGATGTAAGCCTTGTGGGCATTTTAAATAGATAACAAGCCTTTGGGTTGGAGCATTGTTTTTGAATGCCTTCTCCATCCAGAACAGTGCCTTCCAGATTACCAAAGGTGATGTCTGCAGATGCTAATAATTCACGTGTATCATCCCATAAGTATTCGCCATTTCCTCCAGGTAAGTAGCTTTCATTTGGAAATTTAGTGCCAATCATCATGTCACCTACTGCCATGATGTTGATCGTGTCTGGGAGTAGTCGATTGATAGCAATATCAACTTCTATAAACAACGAATCTAATGTGTCTCCCTTTTGAGTAATGAGATACTCAATTGGTTCAGTAGTAAGTATGGTGTCATGAGATAGAGTGTCTAGTTGCCGAGAAGGAGTGGAGGAAGTAAGACTTGTTTGTGTTTTACAATTGGTAAGAATAATAATTAAAGTAATCCAAACAAGTAAGCGATTGATGCGATCCATTCCCGATTAATTAGCCCTCAAAAATATAAAGCCCAAAAGTATCTGACTTACTGAGTTTTCCACAACTTTTAGACAATTAATCCTTGAAGCATAAAAAAAGGCCTGACTATCAAAGTCAGACCTTTTAAATTTCTTTAATTCAGACTATTAATACGATCCTAATGCCTGACCTTCTTTCGAAGCTTGGATTAGAATTTCTTCGTATTCCTCAGGACTAATGTCTTTGTAGAAATAGTGAACAGGGTCTTTCGCGTGACCATTGATTCTTACTTCGTAGTGAAGGTGTGGTGCGGTAGATTTTCCAGAGTTTCCAGAATATCCGATTAATTCACCTCTCTTTACTTTTTGACCTGCCTTTACAGCAAACTCACTCATGTGAGCATATCGAGTGGTGTAATTGAAACCGTGATCTATATCAATATGGTTGCCGTATCCAGCAGGGCTTCTCCTGGTAGATTTAATCACTCCATCTCCTGTAGCATAGATTGGTGTTCCCTTAGGAAGAGAAAAATCCAATCCTTCATGAGGTCGTCTAACTTTAAGAATAGGATCCATTCGGTAGCCATATCCACTAGAGATCCTCTTGATGTGTTCTTTAGTTACAGGTTGGATAGCAGGTAAGGAAGCAAGCATTTCTTCTTTTTTCAGAGCCAACTCCATGATTTCATCATAGGATTTGGTCTGGATATACATTTGCTTCTTTAGCTCATCAATACGCATGT
>CAXEKM010000037.1:0-3405 GCA_963996645.1 uncultured Marinoscillum sp. | reverse complement strand
CAATATTTAGTTAATCAACTTCAGAATCAAGGCTTCAAGTTGCGTATGTTACTACGTGAACCATCCCGTTTTCAAGGAAGTCATCAAGGTGTGGAGATCGTACAAGGAGATGCGCGCGTTTATGATGCTGTACATGCCCTGCTCGATGGAGTAGATGCTGTTATCAGTACGCTCGGACAGCCACAGGGTGAGTCTTCGATCTTTAGCGATGCTACGAAAAATGTACTACGTGCAATGAAAATACACGGCATATCCAGATACGTTGTAACTACAGGATTACATGTAGATACCCCCAAAGACCAGAAAAATCCTAGGGTAATTTATGCTACACAATGGATGTATGATACTTTCACAGAAATTACTGAAGATAAGCAATTGGAGTATGACATTCTAATGGAAAGTGAAGCTGACTGGACTCTGGTACGACTTCCAATGATTCGTCTTACTGATGAACGTTTAATCACAAAGGCTAGCCTAATTGACTGTGTAGGTGAATCCATCAGTGCAACTGATTTGGCTTGCTTTCTAATTGAACAGCTTGTAGATAAACAGTTCGTTCGGGAAGCGCCTTTTTTGAGTAATAGTTAAAAACAAAAACAGTGAGCTTTTGGGCTCACTGTTTGCTAATTTCTTAATCACAAAGCTTGTCATAGAAGAGGACGTGTTCTGAGAAATTGCTCCACCAGAATCGCTCTCCAGAGTAAGCTTCTTCAAAGTCTGGACAGTCCGTGTACAGTTCAGTCAGAGCAGTGTTATTGTAATTTTTTTTCTTAAAGATCTCTGCTCTTTCTCCGTCTTTCACTACCAAATAAGAAGTGTCATCTCCACCATCCTGAATCGAAAAACCAGAGACTTCTATTTGAGCAGACTCGCCAGCATTAGGATTGATATAAACTTTGATTTTGCTATCAAAACCTGGGTTTAGCAGCTGCATCAAAGCATATTTGTCTTTCTTTGGAAGCAATGCCTGATCAAAAATGATCCACTCGCGGTTCATGATTTTTTTAAAATCCTGATCCATTAAACGAGGCATATTGGGTGCAGACATGGCGCTGGTTCTATTCATGAAGTTGGTTGCTTTTACACCTACCACTTTCACTTCAGCAGCTTTGAATTTGTACTTGTTGCCATCATCGTCTTTTATATTGAGCGATCGGATTTGGCCGCCCATCATTAAAGAGCCGGTCATTCTTCCTCGTACGGTATCACCATCTAGAGTGACGGCAAAAACCTCCCTGGCACTAGCTATCAAGTCATCATCGACTGGAGGCATGAAATATTGTGAAGGCTGAGCATAGGCAAATGATGCCATGCAAATAATCAATAGCGTAAAAATCGATTTCATAAGGTGGATTTTGTTCTAGCGTTTAGATTTTAAGATTGTTTGAGATTAAAGTAAATCGGAATTTTTGAGATTCAAACAGTGCTCAATTACATTATTCGACGAAAATATGTTCCAAGGCGATTTGCTGATACTTTTTTTCTAAACAACATCTTTCAACACTCATCGTTCATAGATTCATGAACAGGTTAAAAGAATTTTTCTGGTTATGCTCAGGTGCCAATCGCCAGATACTCTCCAATACTCCATCCGAATCAACTAAATATGTGGGTATAGGTGCTACAGTTTTCTTTACTGGAATTTTCGCGGCTTTAGCGGGAGGATATGCCTTGTATACCGTATTTGATAGTTATTTGGCTGCAGCTATTTTCGGAATTCTTTGGGGGTTGATGATTTTTAATCTGGATCGGTTCATAGTTTCCAGTATGCGCAAAAACGGAGAGCCGAAACAAGAGTTTTTACAAGTAGCTCCTAGACTGGTTCTTGCCCTTGTGATTTCCATTGTGATTGCGAAACCATTAGAGTTGAAGATCTTTGAGAAGGAAGTGAATAGTGAAATAACCTCTATGATTCAGGAAGATTTGGCTTTCAAAGAAATGGTGGTGAAAGAGCGCTTTGTTGAATCTAGAAATAGATTAATAGCAGAAATTGGTCAGCTAAAGCAGGAAATAGATCTAAAGACGGAAAGTAGAAATGAGCTTCGTCGAATCGCTAGAGAAGAAGCTGATGGAACAGGTGGGACTGGCAAAAGAAACCCTGGACCAATCTACAGAATCAAGAAAGAGGATGCCGATCGTGTAGAACAGGAATTACAAGAATTGATTGCGTCTACTTCTCCAATCATCACTGAGAAAGAGTTGGCTATTCAAGAATTGAATGCGAGAGAACAAGCAGAATTGACAGCTATAGAAGAAGGTCAGCTCACAGGATTGGCGTCTAGAATGGAGGCATTGGATCGATTGACCACCAGGAGTTCAGCGATCAATCTAGCTAGTTGGTTTATCATGTTATTATTTCTCGTGGTTGAGACCTCACCGATTTTTGTAAAGCTCGTTTCTCAGCGCGGACCTTATGATTATGTGCTTAAATCTGAAGAATACGGATTTGAAGCATTCCACTATGAAGACATGGCTAAGATCAATTCTGAGATCAAGAAACGTTCTTCTAAACTCACACGAGAAGAAGTAGAGTATGTTAATGAACGATTGCAGTTGGGGTTGGATAGGAGTTAGCTTGGTATGAATTATTTTCTAAGAATGTATCCAAGTTTTAACCCAATAAAAGGGTTCCATCCAAATCCGGTATTAGTCGGTTGTTCAAATATTCTTAATGTAGGGCAGCATTCTTCAGCATCTACTTCTTGAGAGATCTGTGTGAAATGGTAGTTAATACCAAGACCAATGAATGTGTCAAAAGTTATTGTTTGAGCAAATTTCGGTTGAAAACCTAGTTTGATAGTGTTTCTAATTTCTTGCCTATTGATTACTTCAAAGTCTCGGAAGGTCCCCGTTTCTTCAGGATCATTATTTTCTAAACGATAGCTATCGTATTTATCATATTTTTCAAGTCTAATAGCTATTTCATTGGCAACATAGAATCCTCCATAGGATGGTTTTTCAATGCTCGATTTGTTTTTGAAGAACGATCTAAATTCACCTTTGAGAATGAATCCATTCCTGTTCTGAATACGCCAATTGTCTCCAATATCGGAAAGCAAAATGGCGGCACCTATTTCTGTGGAATATGAAGACAGTTTTGGTCTGCTTTCCAGTCCAAGCGAGATGTTTCCCCCATACAAATCCAATAAGCTTAGTGGAGATGTTTTAAGAATCAAGGCGTTTTTCTCCTGAGAGAATAAGCTGTTAGTTGAGAGGAAAATAAGAATAGTTAATCCGATTTTGAAAGGTTTCATAACAGGCATAGGTTATTTATGGCAATTGCTAATCTAGCATACTCACAATTGAAATGAAACCGTTTTTTAGGAAAAATGAATCGATGTACATATTGAAAATTACCTAAATATTCAAATAGCGATTTAGGTACACCTAATAATCACATGTTTT